>CAMURX010000037.1 GCA_947097615.1 uncultured Neisseria sp.
TTTGGGGCTGCCCATGCGGCTGCTTTGGCCGCCGCAAAGGATAAGGAGCGGGAGTGGTTCGGTGTCGGGCATGGTGTACGGGGCGGGTTCAGACGGCCTTTAGCCATGCTGTTTCACCGTGTGCTGGGGTCGGAGAAGATTCCCGCCTGCGCGGGAATGACGGTGTTTAAGGTTTCAGGCTGCTTTGCGGCCGTCTGAAAAGCAGCCTGAAAGCCGGTAGCTTGGGTCGGGATCCAACGGTTTTTTAAGCATACGGGATGTTGGGTTCGACAACCCAAGCTGCCTTACTGATTCAAAATATTCGCCAGCTGCGGCCAGCCGATTTCTTTGGCGTAATCGGCCGCGGTGTTGCCGCGCGCGTCGCGCAGCCGGGGATTGGCGCCCATCTCCAGCAGCACGCGCACGCTCTGTGCATTACCGGCGATGGCGGCGTGGTGCAGCATGGTTTGGCCGTTTTCATCGGCTTCATTGGCCGCTGCGGGATGTTTGTCCAAATAATCGCGCAGGCCGGGGGACATATTGATGTCGGCCGGATGCTGCTCAAGGTATTCGGGATGCTCTTCCTGACCGATGGCCAGCAGCACGTTTTGGCCGTCGCCGAAATCCAGCCCACAGGCTTCATCATGGGCACGGCGCTCTTGCTCGTCCATCTGCGCGCGCAGCGCCTGTATGCTGAAACCGCCGCAGGTTTTTTTACCGTAGACCAGCAGCCAGTCGGTAATTTCGCGGTAGGGCAAATCGGTAATGCGCTCGCCTTTCCGAACGATGGTAAGAATATTCGGCTGGTTGATTAAGGTGCCGCTGATATTGACGCCGTCAAAGCAAATATCGTCCAGCCACATGTATTCGGTTTCGATAACCCCCTTGATTTTCTGAGAAAACGGAGCTTTTACTACGGCATGGCTGAGCCCTTTGACGATACGGCGCTGTTCCCAGTAATACTCACGCCAGAAATATTTGAATGTCTCGCGTGCTTTTTCGGCTGCCTGCCGGAATTGCTCGTTGTCTTCCCGAACGAAAGATACCGGTTCGGCAGCACGTTTTTTGCCGAAAAGTTTGTCGAAAAATCCCAATTTGTCTCTCCTTTGGTGTAAACGGTTTTCAGGCTGCTTTGGCAACAGGCCGTCTGAAAATCTCAGGCTTTATCCCACGCATTAAACACGCGTGTGAAGCCGCAGCTGTTGATGCGGGGGTCGAGTTGGGGGGCGATGACTTGTTCCCAGGCGGTGCGGCAGGCGCCGGGGGAGCCGGGCAGGCAGAAAATCAGGGTGCGGTTGGCGATGCCGGCGATGGCGCGGGATTGGATGGTGGAAAGGCCGATTTCCTGCATGGAGACGGCGCGGAAGACTTCGCCGAAACCGGGGATGGCGCGGTCGAACAGGATTTCTACGGCGTCGGGTGTGATGTCGCGGTCAAACATGCCGGTACCGCCGGTGATGAGCAATACTTCGACGGCGGGGTCGGCGATGGCGGCGGATGCGGCGGCGCGGATGTCGTATTTTTCGTCGCGGCAGATTTGGCGGCCTTGCAAAACGTGGCCGCTGCTTTGCAGGGCTTCGGCCAGATAGTCGCCGCTTTTGTCGTCGGCGGCTTTGCGGGTGTCGCTGGCGGTGAGGATGCGGATGTTTAAAGGGCGGAATTCGGGTGCGGCTTTGTGCATGGTTTAGCCTCCGGTCATGGACAGGTTGGTAATCAGGCCGACTTTTTTGTCGTGCAGGTAATGGTGTTCGGGCTTTTGGGCGACGGTGTCGTACAGGTAGCGTTGCAAGCCGTCTGAATCGGCGTTTTTGAGATAGTCGCGCAAATCGTAGGCGATGCCGCCAAACAGGCACAGGTGCATTTTGCCTTGGGCGGTAACGCGCAGGCGGTTGCAGCTTTTGCAAAAGTCTTCGCTGTAGGGGGCGATGAAGCCGATGCTGCCGGCAAAATCGCGGTGGAAGTATTCGCGGGCGGGGCCGGCGTGCGGCAGGCGCGGCATCAGCTGCCAGCCCTGCTCTTGCAGGCCGCGCTCGATTTTGGCGGCGGAAAGATGCTGGCTGTTGAAGAAACCGAGATTGTCACCGGTTTGCATCAGCTCGATAAAACGCAGGGTTACAGGGCGGTGTTTAACAAAATCGAGCGCGTCGGCCAGGGTGCGTTCGGCGTAGCGGCGCAGCAGCAGAGTGTTGATTTTTATGCCGTAAAAACCGCTCTCGAGAATGGCGTCAAGGTCGCGCAGGATGTTGCTGCACTCGCGTTTGCCGGTAATTTCGTAAAACACTTCGGGGTCGAAGCTGTCGATGCTGATGTTGAGTTTGTCGAGGCCGGCCGCGCGGTAGGCGGGAAAGAGTTTGCCAAGTCTAAATGCATTGGTAGTCAGGGCGACGTTTTCGATTTCGGGCGCGGCTTTGCAGGCGGCGATGATGTCGGCCAGGTCGCGGCGCAGGGTGGGCTCACCGCCGGTGATGCGGATTTTGCGCGTGCCGCAGCGGGCAAAGGTGTTGACCAGCGTTTCGATTTCGGCAAGCGACATTTCGTCGGGCTTGGCCTTGCCCTGGTAGCCGTCGGGCAGGCAGTAGGTGCAGCGGTAGTTGCACAGGTCGGTAACGGACAGGCGCAAATAGCTCAGACGGCGGTTGAAGGGGTCGGTAAGCGGGGCGGTGTTGTTCATGGCGTATCTCGGGGGTGTGCATGGGGTGTGGTGGTTTAGGGGTTCAGGCTGCTTTTTTGTTTTTCAGACGGCCTTTGGCGGTTTCAGGCTGCCTTTGTGTGTTTGGCAACTGTGTGCGTGGCAATGACGGCATTTAAGGTTTCAGGCTGCTTTTCAGACGGCCTTTTGCCGTTTTGCAAACGGCTGTCGGATACAAGTATCCGACCTACGGGCTTTCAGGCTGCCTGTACCAAGGCCGCGTCCACGGCCGCGAGCGCGTGGATGGCGGTGCTGTCGAACACGGGCAGCGGGCTGGTTTCTTCGTTTACGATCAGGCAGATTTCGGTGCAGCCGAGTATCACGCCCTGTGCGCCCGCGTCTTTCAGACGGCCTATCGCGTTGCGGAAATACGCCGCCGATTCGTTCTTGATTTGGTTCAGGCACAGTTCTTCAAAAATAATGCGGTGGATTTCGTCTTGTTCCGCGCCGCCCGGCACCAGGGTTTGCACGCCCTGCGCGGCCATGCGTTCGGTGTAGAAGCCGTCGCTCATGGTAAAGCGGGTGCCGAGCAGGCCGACGGTGCTTAAGCCTTGCCGTTTGACTGCGGCGGCGGTGGCATCGACGATGTGCAGCAGCGGAATCTTGACGGCAGCTTCGATGGCGGGGGCGACTTTGTGCATGGTGTTGGTGGCCAAGAGCAGCAGATCCGCGCCTGCGGTTTCGAGTTTGGCCGCGCTTGCCGCCAGCACGCGGCCTGCCGCCGCCCAGTCGCCGCTTTGTTGCAGGCGGACGATTTCTTCAAAATCGACGCTGTGCATCACGATGTCCGCGCTGCGGTTGCCGCCGAGCCTGCGATTGGTTTCGCGGTTGACGGCCTGATAGTACAGCACGGTGCTTTCGGGACTCATGCCGCCGATGATGCCGATGGTTTTCATGGTTTTCCTTTGCCTTGCACCGCCGTTGCGGGCGGCGGTTTCGGGGTTTCAGGCTGCCTTGATGCCGCCTTGCGGGCGGCTGTCGGATACGGGTATCCGGCCTACGGGTTTCAGACGGCCTTTCTGATTTTCAGGCTGCCCTGCCCTGTTTGGCAAAGGCAGCCTGAAACTGCGGGGCGTATTGTACCCTGCCCTGCCCCCATGCCTATAAATTCCTTATAAAAACGCGTCGGTAAAGGGCTGCACGGTGACGCTTTCGCCTACTGCTAAAGAGCCGCTTTCGGCGGGGAGAACCAGATAGGCGTTGGCGCGGGAAACTTGCAGGATGCGGTGCGAATCCTGGCTGCCGCAGGGGCGGGCGTGCCATGTGCCATCGGTCTGGCGCTCGATGATGCCGCGCTGGATGTCCATGCGGCTGTGGTTTTTCTTCACGGGCGCGCTCAATACGGCTTGAAAACGCAGCGGCTCGGGGATGTCGGCCGCACCGCAGAGCTGCCACAGGGCGGCTTTCAGGAAGATGTCGAAGCCGACAAAGCCGGAAACGGGGTTGCCCGGCATTCCGAAAAACCAGGTTTTCATCATGCGGCCGAAGACGAAGGGTTTGCCGGGTTTGAGGGCGACTTTGTAGTGGTGGACGCTGCCGACGCGCTCGACGGCGGTGCGCATAAAGTCGTAATCGCCCACGGACACGCCGCCGGTGGTGATGAGTACGTCGGCTGTGCGGATGACTTCATCGAAGACGTGCAGGATGTCTTCCAAATCGTCGCCGACTTGTTTGAAGTCGATGATTTCGACGGGCAGGCGGGCGAGGCGGGCGGCGAGCATGGCGCGGTTACTGTCGTAGATTTGGTCGTCGCGGCCGGTATCGGGTTCGCCGGGTTCTAAAAGTTCGTTGCCGCTGGAGAGTAGGGCGACGCGGATTTTGCGGTGTACGGGCACTTCGCCGTAACCGAGCGCGGCCAGGAGCATGATGTCGGCTTCGCGCAGGATGCGTCCGGCGGTAAGCACGGTGTCGCCGGCGGCGATTTCTTCGCCTTTGCGGCGGATGTTTGCGCCTTCGGACACGTCTTTTGCCAATGTGATGCGGCCATCTGAAAGGCTGACGTTTTCTTGAATAATGACGGTGTTGCAGTCGTCGGGAACAACCGCGCCGGTCATAATCCGCACGCACGCGCCTTTTAGCAGGCAGCCTGAAAAGGCTTGTCCGGCCACGGATTCGCCCACCACTGCCCACTCGCTGCCTGCGTTTGCGGCCGATTGCAGGGCGTAGCCGTCCATCGCCGAGATGTCGGCGGGGGGAATGTTGACGGCGGAGACGATTTCTTGGGCGAGAACGCGGCCGACAGCGGCGGCCACGGGCACGGTTTCGGTTTCGAGCGGCTGGGGATGGTCGGCGATTTTGTCGTAAATCAGGGTTTGCAGTTCGTGAACGGGGGTGAGTGCCATTGGGGTGTTCCTTTTGCGGTTTTGTGGCGGGTTTGGGGTCTCAGACTGCTTTGTGGCGGTTTAGGCCGTCTAAAAAGCTGGTTAGGCAGCCTGAAAGCAAAAACACAGGTAGGGCGTGCGGGGCATCGTGAATTAGGGGCTGTTGACATTTGGTATTGCGGCAGCTTTTTCGCCGTAAAACGGCATCTGCCACGTTGAAAACACTCGCCAATGGGCGGCATTGGCTCGCGTTTTCGCCTTGCATCTGCCGCTTTCCGACAAAAAATCCGCTTCGCAAACCAATTGTCAACAGCCCCCTAGGAGCAACCGTTGGGCAACGGCGATGCGGCGGCCGCACGCCCTACTTGTGCTTTCGTGCGGGTGGGTTTGGGGTTTCAAACGGCCTTTCAGGCTGCTTGGTTGAGCTTGGGCGGCGTAAGACCGTCTGAACAGTCTGCCTCTTGATTCCCTCCCCTGCTCTGCGGGGGAGGGTCAGGGTGGGGGTGGCGGTTGGCAAACCGCTTGGCGGCAGGCATTTCTGCTGCGGCCACTGCCCCTACCCCGGCCCTCCCCCGCAAGCGGGAGAGGGAGTTCATAGCAGCCTGAAAATATCGCAACGGCTTTTCAGGCTGCCTTGTCCGTCAGCACTTGGTTTCGGCATTTTTGCGCAGGTAGTACCACCAGTTGATCAGGGCGCAGACGGCGTAAAGCACGATAAACGAGTAGAGGGCGGCGTTGACGCTGCCGGTCATTTCGATGGATGTGCCGTAGCTTTTGGGGATCAGGAAGCCGCCGTAGCCTGCGAAGGCGGCGGTGAAGCCGATAACGGCGGCGGCTTCGCGGATGGCGTCTTTTTCGGCTTCTTCGCGGCTGACCAGCCCTGCGTCGGCGCGTTTTTGGTGGTAGATGTTGAAAATAATGGGTATCTGCATGAAAGTCGAGCCGTTGCCCAAGCCCGCCAGTGCGAACAGCAGCATGAAGCAGGCGAAGAAGCCCCAGAAGCTGCCGCCGTTGCCGGATGCGTCGGGCAGGAAGGCGAGTACGCCGAATATGCCGAGTATCATGCCGGTGAAGACGATATTGGTGATTTTCGCGCCGCCGACTTTGTCGGAAATCCAGCCGCCGAGCGGGCGTACGGCCGCGCCGATCAGGGGGCCGAGGAAGGCGTAACCCAGCGGCATGCCGGGGAACAGGGTTTTGGTGAGCAGGGGGAAGCCTGCGGAAAAGCCGAGGAAGGAGCCGAAGCAGCCGAGGTAGAGGATGCACATCAGCCAGTTGTGCTTGCGTTTGAAGATGCTGGCCTGGTCTTTAAAGCTGGCTTTCGCGCTGGCAAGGTCGTTCATGCCGAACCAGGCGGCGATGGAGGAGGCGAGGATGAAGGGTACCCATACGAAACCGGCGTTTTGCAGCCAGATTTGTTTGCCGCTGTCGGCCAGTATCTGCGGGTTGCCGCCGAGTGCGCCGAAGAGGCCGGCGGTGATGACGAGGGGGACGACGAACTGGACGGCGGATACGCCGAGGTTGCCCAAGCCTGCGTTCAAACCCAAAGCCGTGCCTTTTTCGGCGCGGGGGAAGAAGAAGCTGATGTTGGCCATGCTGGACGAAAAATTACCGCCGCCGAAGCCGCACAGCAGAGCCAGAATAATCATGGTGCTGTAACTGGTGGTGGGGTCTTGCACGGCGAAGCCGAGGCCGATAGCGGGCAGCAGCAGGCTGGCGGTGGAGATGGCCGTCCAGCGGCGGCCTCCGAAAATGGGCACCATAAAGGAATAAACGGCGCGCAGGGTGGAGCCGGAAAGGGCGGGCACGGCGGCGAGCCAGAAGAGCTGGTTTTTGGTGAACTGGAAGCCGATGTTGGGCAGGTTGAGCGTGGCGACGCTCCACACCTGCCACATGGCAAAGGCGAGAAACAGGGCGGGGATGGAAATCCACAGGTTTCGTTTGGCAATCTTTTTGCCGGTGGTCTGCCAGAATTGGGGGTCTTCCGGCCGCCAGTCTTGGATAAGGTGGGACATGGGTTTTCTCCTCGGGGAGGGTTGGAATGGGGTTGGTGGTTTTTTCAGACGGCCTGTGTTGCGTTTCAGGCTGCCTTTGGTTTTCAGGTAGCCTTTGGGGTTTCAGGCCGTCTGAAAACGGGGTTTTTCCGTTGCCGTCATTCCCGCGCAGGCGGGAATCTTGTTTGGCTGCAAGTGGCGTTGCCTGCCTTACAGGTCGTCTGAAAGCACATCAGGCAGCCTGAAAAACCGTTTTTCCGGTTTCAGGCTGCCTTGCTGTTTACTGCCCGCGATTGGGTTTGAAAGAAAAGTGCATCCAAATCAGGGATACGCACACAGTGCCGTAGAGCAGCATAAAGGCGGTGGAGCGGATGCCGGTGTAGTCCAGCAGGATGCCGAACATAATCGGCAGCAGGAAACCGCCCAAACCGCCCGCCAGGCCGACCACGCCGGAGACTGCGCCAATGTTATCGGGGTAGTCGTTGGCCACGAATTTGAACACCGAAGCCTTACCCACTGCCATGGCGATGCCGGCGGTAAACATCAGAATCGTGAACACCACCACGTTCAGCCCGATATGGAAGCTCTGCGCGCCTTTGGTGCTGGCAACCACAAAATCAGTTTGCGGGTAAGACAGGATAAAGAAACACACCCACAGCACCCACATCACATACCAGGTAACTTTATACGCGCCGAATTTGTCGGACAGCCAGCCGCCCAGCGCGCGCAACACGCCGCCCGGCAGCGAGAAGCAGGCCGCCAAAAGCGCGGCGGTTTGCAGGCTCATGCCGTATTCGCCGATGTAGTAGTGGGTCATCCACAGCGCGAGGCCGACGTAACCGCCGAACACCACCGAGTAATACTGGCTGTAACGCAGCACGCCGGGGTCTTTCATCAGCGCGAGCTGCTCTTTGATGCTCACTTTGGAATCGACCAGATGTTTCGGGTCGTGATAGCTGGTGAACCAAAACAAAACGGCCGTTGCCAGCATAATCGCCGCGTACACGTTGGGTACAATCAGCCACGAGCCGCCCGCCGCCGCAATCAATACCGGTGCAAGGAGCTTGTTAACCGCACTGCCTGCATTGCCCGCGCCGAACACGCCCATCGCCAAACCCTGCTGCTCTTTGGAAAACCAGCGGGCGACATAGGGCGTGCCCACCGAAAACGAGCCGCCCGCCAAACCCATCACCAAACCGATGGCGAGAAACTGCCAGTATTCGGTGGCATACTGCATCAGAAAAATAAACGGCACGCTTACCAGCATCAGCACAAACAGCACGATGCGGCCGCCGAATTTGTCGGTGAGAATCCCCAGCGGCACACGCACCAGCGAGCCGGAAAGCACGGGGATGGCGGTAAGGATGCCGAACTGCGCCTCCGTCAGCCCGAGCTGTTTCTGAATCGGTACGCCGATTACCGCCAGCATCATCCAAATCATAAAGCACACGGTAAACGACACCGTGCTGGACACCAGCACCGAATAGCGTTTGTAGTTTTCGGATTTCATTTCCGATTTCCTTTGTTTGATTAAACGGGTTTTGCGACAAATCAACCGCTTGCGGCACGCACCCCGCCTTGCGCGGAAAATGTGCCATACCAGACGGCATATCCCCATTCTATGCGCCGTCCCGCGAAAAAATCAGTTGCCCTAATGCGGAAACCACCCTACCCGAAAGGAGTAGCGCGGCTAACCCTTTTGTATCCGATTGGCACTATCGTTTGCCCGAGTCGGGGGAAAAGGCAAAAAAAGGCCGTCTGAAAACGGGACTTTTCGTTTTCAGACGGCCTCTCAAAGGGTACAGAACACGTGCGTTGCCGGGTGATACACCCTGTCCATGCACGCTGCGCTTGCTTGGATATAGGTGGGTTGGTTTAAGGCTTTAAGATTTCGCGCAGTTTGTTGAGGTCTTGTTTGAAGTAGCTTTGTTTTTCGCCGCCGGCTTGGTCGGTGAGTTCCAGCATATCGGGTTTGCCGTTCCACAGCAGCATACGCGCTTTGGCGGTGCTGGTTTTGCCGATTTAGGATTTGTCTTGTTGGGTGGGCTCGTTGTCGCGGGTGGTGGAAAAATCGGTGATGCGTTGGCTGAAGGTTTGTGTTTTTTCGTTAAATTGCCATGTGAATTGTTGTCTCATTTTCAGGCTGCCTTTGGGATTGGGTTTCCGCTTTGGTTGGCTTGGCGGCTTTGGGCGCGGCAAGGGCGGAGGCAGCGAGGGCGAGCGATGCGGTAAGCAGGGCGGTGGTTAGGATGTTGCGGGGCATAAGGTTTCTTTGTGGGTTTTTGTGGATTGAGGCAGCCTGAAAACGGTATTTCTTGTTTTCAGGCTGCCTTGGGCTGGAATTTACTCCAACCAAGTTACCACGTCTTCCATGGGCTTGCGCGCTTTGGGGGCGATGTCTTGGGCGCGGTAGCCAAAGGTTACGGCAACGGATACGCCCCATTCGGCGGGGTCAAACGCGCCTGTTTCGGCGAGGGTGCGGTTCATTTCGTCGTAGTTGAAACCTTCAATCGGGCAGCTGTCGATGCCGATGAGCGCCGCGCCTGTCATCATGTTGGCAAGGGCGATATAGGTTTGTTTGCTGCACCAGTCAAACAAGGCGCGCTCGTTATCAAGCAGGTGGGCATCGTCGGCTTGGAAGCTGTGGTATTTGGCGAGGGTTTTGCCGATGGCTTCGGGGTCGGTGATGCCGCGGCGCCGGATGCCGTCCAGCATAAAGGGGCTGTCGTAGCGGGCGTTTTTCTTGGCAAGGATGACGACGATGTGGCTGGCGGTATCCAGCGTGGCGGCCATACCCCATGCGAAGGGTTTGAGTTTTTGGCGCAGCTCGGGGTTTTGCACCACGAGAAACTGCCACGGCTCGCTGCCCACGGAGCTGGGGGAGAGGCGGGCGAGTTCTAAAATATAGTTGAAATCTTCGGCGCTGATTTTGCGGTCGGGGTCGTAGTGGCGGCAGGATTTGCGGTATTGGAAGGCGGAGAGGATTTGGGCGGGAGTGAAGAATGTGGTCATGGTGGTTTCCTTTTTGGGGGGTGAAAAGAGGGGATTATAGTGATTTTTTCAGGTCGGATTTACCTTCAATAGCAAGAGAACGCCTCGGCGGCGCACGTATCCTCCGCCGCTGCACAGGCCGTCTGAAAACCCAGCTTCCCGCTTTTCAGACGGCCTTTTCCCGCCGCACTTGCCAGCGCGGGGCAAAGTCTGCATGATGCGTCGTTTTTTGCATTCCGTCCCGAAAGGAAACCCCATGTCCCTCACCCATTTGGACGACCAGGGCAAAAGCCGCATGGTCGATGTCGGCGAAAAAGCCGTAACCCGCCGCGTGGCCGTGGCGGGCGGGCGCGTTGTGTTCCCGCCCGAGGTTTACGCGCAGATTCAGGCGGCCAACGGGCAGACCGCCAAAGGCGCGGTTGCCGAAGTCGCCCGCATCGCCGGCATTATGGCCGCCAAAAACACCGCGTCGCTGATTCCGATGTGCCACCCGATGATGCTCGAACGCTGCAAACTCGAATTTGAATACGACGACGCGTCATGCAGCCTGAACATCACCGCCGAAGCCGCCGTTACCCACAAAACCGGCGTGGAAATGGAAGCCCTCACCGCCGTAAGCGTGGCCGCGCTTACCGTGTACGATATGACCAAAGCCCTCAGCCACGACATCGAAATCCAAGATGTGCGCCTGCTGCACAAAACCGGAGGCAAACATGACTTCACCCGCTGAAATCCAAATCCTGTATTTCGCCGCCCTGCGCGAAACGGCAGGCAAAGAGGGCGAAACCATCGCCCTGCCCAACAGCGCGACCGCCGCATCCGTTTACGCGCAACTGGCCGCGCAATACGGCTTCACCCTGCCGCAGGAGCGGCTGCGCTGCGCGGTCAACCACCAGTTTGCCGCGTGGGAAACCGCCCTGAACGCGGGCGACATCCTCGCCTTTATCCCGCCCGTTGCCGGAGGTTGAAATGTTTGCGCTGACCGAATCTCCCATTGATGCCGCTGCCCTGCGCGAGCGGCTGCTCGGCAACGAAAACTGCGGCGCGTTCAACTGCTTCGAAGGCTGGGTGCGCCGCCAAAACGAAGGCAGCCGCGTCGATTATCTGGTGTATAGCGTGTACCGCGAACTCGCGCTCAACGCAGGTAACGAAGTCATCGCCGAAGCCAAACGCCACTTCGCCATCGCCGATGCTATCTGCGTGCACCGCTACGGCCGCTTGGAAGTGGGCGAAATGGCCGTTTGGGTCGGCGTGGCCGCCGGACACCGAGACGCGGGTTTTGCCGCCTGCCGCTTTATTATCGATACCGTCAAAGCCCAAGTGCCGATTTGGAAAGAAGAGTTTTACACCGGCCAAAGCCAAAGCGCGTGGTTGGCCAACCCCGAATCGCACGGCGCACGGTAATGGCCGGAAAATATAGTGGGCCAACACAAAAATCTACGGCCTTGCTGCGCCTTGCCGTATTGCTCATACTGTCTGCGGCTTGCTGCCTTGTATCTTTTCATGTTGGCTCACTATAGTCTCCGCCGGCATTCCAAACCCATCCCGGCTTCCCCAAAACGGCCGTCTGAAATCAAGCCGCGCATACTTTTTCAGACGGCCTCCCTCCTTTTCAGACGGCCTGCCGTTTCGGTATCATGGCGGCTTCGCAAAGAAAGCACATCATGATACCCGGCATTCCTCTTCACAAAGACATCGTCCGCCCGCCCGAAACCGTCCTCGTCAACATCACCCCGCAGGAAACCCGCGTCGCCATGCTCGAAGAAAACAACATCTGCGAGCTGCACATCGAACGCAATTCCGGCCACGGCCTGGTCGGCAACATCTATCTAGGCGTCGTGCGCCGCGTGCTGCCCGGCATGCAGAGCGCCTTTATCGACATCGGCCTGGAACGCGCCGCCTTCCTGCACATCGTCGACATCCTCGAACAGCGCAAAAACCCCGAAGAAGCCCAGCGCATCGAACACGTTTTGTTTGAAGGGCAGACCCTGCTCGTCCAAGTCATCAAAGACCCCATCAACAGCAAAGGCGCGCGCCTGTC
>CAMURX010000038.1 GCA_947097615.1 uncultured Neisseria sp.
GCTGCCAACATTTATCTGGCTGCTACGGTTTTAAGGCTGGCTTGAATGTCAACACACCCTAGTGATGAGTAGCACCTTTTTTGTCCTATATGCCCAAACGGCGGCCGGAAATCTAAGCCTCCGTTCCCCGTTGCAAAAACCATTCGCCGAACGGCCATTCGACGCTGTCGAGCAGGTTTTTGGTGATGAGGCCGAGTTCGGTGTCGCCTTCGATTTGCAGTTTGCGGTTGAAAAACAGGGTGTCGGGGTCTTCTTCGCGCAGCATCATGCGCATGAAGTCGATGCCGTTGGCGGCCAGGCGCAGGTCGGGTGTGCCGTCGAAGCCGTCGGCGGTGAATTTTTCGCCGTTGGCGCTGAAACGGACTTTCACGCCTGCGTCAAGCACGTCGATTTCGAATTTGCGCCCGTCAAACAGGCTCATGTCGGCGGGCAGCAGCCCTTTTTTCAGCATGATGTTGAGGGTGGCGACAAGGGCGAAGCGCGGCGGGGCGGCGGGCAGGACGCCGCCGATTTTTCCCGCCCACGCGGGCAGGGTGATGTCAGGCAACGGCATGGTTTTCCTCCCTGATGCTCTGTACGGCGGCGATACCGGCCTGGCCGCGCCAGTAGCCGTCGACCAGTGTGCCGGTAGACAGGGCGTCGAGTTCTTTCATGGCGTCGGCCAGGTCGGTTTGGCCGTCGAGCACGTCGCGGTGCAGGCGGATGATGTCGGCCATGCCGTGCATCTGCGGCGACAGGCGCAGGATGTTGATGCCGATTTTCTGCAAATCGCGGTGGTGCGGCAGCAGGTTTTGGCAGCCGTAGGACATGGTTTGAATGCCGTTGATGGTGAGGAAGGGCTGGCCTTCGCGGGTGTTCATGGTCATGCCGTGTTCGTAGTCGAGGCAGCGGAATTCGCAGCTGTCTTTGTTGAGGTTGTAATGGCGGGCGGTAAAGCAGCGCGAGGAGTAGGCAAGCGGCATTTTGCCCCAAGCGAAGAGTTCGGTTTCGAGGCCGTCTGAAACGGCGGCGGCGGCCACGGCGGCGACTTTGTCGCGGTTCAATTCGGGCTGGGGTATCCAGCGGAAGGCGCCGAGACTTTTAAAAAGGCGTAGGGTGCTTTCGTTGTAGATGTTGAGGCTGGCGCCGGCAACGATCGGGATGCCGTGCTCGCGCGCGAGTTTGACCGCGCCCATGTCGTTGGCTTCGACTTTGAATTTGTCCTGGCCGGTGATTTTGCGCAGGCGTTTGAGGTCGGATTCGCTTTCGAGCAGCACCTGCGAGGAGAGAATGACTTCTTTGCCGCTGTCGGCCAGGTCTTCGGCCAGGCCGTACCAGTCGGCAAAACGCATTTTCTGGCGGCGCGAGCAGACGACTTCGCCGAGATAGACGGTGTCGATCGGGGCGTCGAGCAGGCCGGCGTAAAATTCGAGCAGGGCTTCTTTCTGCCAGAAAAAAAGGATGGGGCCGAGGGAGAGTTTCATCGGGTTCATCGTTGTCTGTTCCTTTATTTCCACGGGCGGCTGTATGCGCCGAGGGTGGTTTGGTGGCCTTCGGACACTTTGCTTAACGCGCTGTCCCACGCGGGGTTGATTCTGAAACGGGCGGGATCGGCAGCGGCGGCATCGAGCGCCTGACGCAGGGATTTGGTAACTTGCGCGGTGTACATCGGGCTGCGCTGGCGGCCTTCGATTTTCACGGCGGCCACGCCGATTTTGATGATTTCGGGCAGCATTTCCAGAATATTGAGGCTGGTCGGCTCTTCCAGCGCATAGTAGGTTTCGTCGTTCACTTCAAAACGGCCTTTGCACAGCGTGGGGTAGCCTGCCGGTTCGTTCGGGTTGTAGCGGTCGATCAGGATGCGGTTGAGGCGAACGTCCATGCGGTCGGGCAGCTGCTCCCAGCGCACGGCTTTGGCGGGCGAACACACGCCCTGCATATTCGGCGACTCGCCCGTGGCGTAGCTCGACAAAATGCAGCGGCCTTCCACCATGACGCACAGGCTGCCGAAGCCGAATACTTCGATTTCGACGTCGGTGTGGTCAATAACGTGTTTCACCTGGTCGATGGTCAGCACGCGCGGCAGCACGACGCGGCGCACGTTGAACAAATCCTTCATCAGGTTGATGGCTTCGTAGTTGGTGGCCGAACCCTGCACCGACATGTGCAGGCGCAGGTCAGGATAACGGTTGGCGGCATAGGCCATCACGGCGGGATCAGCGACAATCACCGCGTCCGCACCGAGCAAAACCGCCGTGTCCACCGCCGCCTGCCAGCGCTCCACCTGCCCCGCCTGGGCGAAGGTGTTGATGGCCATCAGCACCTGCCGTCCGCGCGCGTGGGCGTATTCCACCCCCTCGCGCGCCGATTTCATGTCGAAATTCAGGCCGGGGAAATTGCGCGCGTTGGTCGCGTCTTTCAGCCCCATGTAAACCGCGTCCGCACCGTTGTCCACCGCCGTTTTCATGGCGGGCAGATTGCCGGCGGGGCAAACCAGCTCGGGAATTTTTCTCATACCGTGTTCCTTGTAAAAACCAATGTCAGCCAAAGAAAAGCGGCAGGAATTTTGTTAAAATCGCTTAACAAATCTGCCGTGAAAACCTTTATCACAAGCAAATGCACAAAATTTCATCATTTGCTGATTAATTTATTTATCGCGTTTATTTATTTTTACAATATTTACCGCACTTGGCAAGCGCAAAGGCCGTCTGAAAATCTTTCAGACGGCCTCCAACACAGCAAACCAAAGCCGAAAATCTGCAAAAAACTCCGCAGATACAGACGGATAAACCCATGTTCAAACACAAGGACCAACCATGAGCGCAACAGACACCCGCCCCCTGCTCGAAGTTGCCGCCGGCATCGTTTTCAACGAAAACGGCGAATTCCTCCTCTCCTCCCGCCCCGCAGGCAAACCTTACGCGGGCTACTGGGAATTTGCCGGCGGCAAGGTCGAAGCGGGCGAGAGCGCGGCGGATGCGCTCAAACGCGAGTTTGCCGAAGAGCTGGGCATAGACATCTGCCGCGCCCTGCCCTGGCTGGTGAAAATCCATTCCTACGAACACGCCCGCGTGCGTCTGCACTTTTTCCGCGTGCCCGCCGCAGGCTGGACGGGACAGTTGCAGGCCAGGGAAGGGCAGAGCTGGGCGTGGCAGCAGGCGGGCGCTTTTACCGTGTCGCCCATGCTGCCTGCCAACGGCGCACTGCTCAAAGCCCTGTCCGTGCCCACCGCGCTGACAGGCCGTCTGAAAGACGGGTTTTACGGCGCAAACGCCGCAGGCACATACCGCGCCGTGCCGCCAACCCGTGCGGCGGCAGACGACAAAAACCTGCTGCTGACCGCCGCCGGATACCTTTCAGACGGCCGCCCGAGCGCTGCCGAAAGCCTGTGGATTGCCGTAGGAAACGCGCGGGAATTTGCCGAAGTCCGCGATGCGGCCGACGTGATCGTCTGGCGCGTCGGCACGCACGCCGACGCTCAAGCCGTGCTCGACACCCTGCGCTCAGGCACGCCCGTACCGCTGGCTGTCAGCGCCGACGCGGACACGGCGGCGCAATACGGCGCAGACTGGCTGGCGGCGGGGGCGCAGGCGGTGGCCGCAGAGGAGCGGCCGTAGCGGCATTGAAAACAAAAGGCCGTCTGAAAGCGTTTCAGACGGCCTCTGCCTATGGTTGCACCTTATCGGATCTTTGTTTTCAAACGGCCTTTTTGTCCAGTTCAGTCAACAGCGACACCAAATCCCCCGCGCAGCTTTGCGCTTTGGCCGCCACCTGCTCGGGCGTATACAGCGCGGGGGACGTGCCGTGGAAATAAAAGGGGTCGATGTAGTTCATCTGCGCGTAGTAGGCGGTTTGTTCGATGTTTTTGCACAACTCGCCGACACGAAAATGGGCGAGGCCGTCGGCGCGGTAGTCTTCTTCGGGCGAGCCGATGGTGATACTCGGCACGAAGTGGCGGCCTTTGAGTTGGTCGCCGCCTGTGCCATAGGCAAAGCCGTAGGTAAACACGCTGTCGAAGTATTGTTTCAAAATCGCGGGCATGTTGTACCAGTACATCGGGTATTGGAAAACAACGGTTTGATGGCGCGTCAAAGCCTGCTGCTCGGCTGCGGCGTCGATGCAAAAATCGGGATAGAGCGCAGCGATGTCGCGGATTTCGTCGCCGGGACGCGCAGCTTTAAGATGCTCGATAACGGCCTTGTTGGCGACGGATTTTTGAAAATCGGGATGGGCTAAAATAACGAGTGCCACGGTTTGTCCTGTCGGTTTGCGTTGGAAACGGCGCGGATTGTAGGCGGCGGCCGCAGTCGGTTCAATAACTATCCTTTTGTATAGTTGGGAAAAAGATGGAACAGATAAAAACGGAATGCAAAAGCGGCGCCTTCGGCTTCAACGGCAAAACCTATCCCTGCACGCTCAGCGTGACGATGGATTTGGTCGGCGGCAAATGGAAGGCCGTTATCCTCTACCACTTGCAGGACGGTGCCAAACGCTTCGGCGAGCTGCACGCGCATCTGCGCGACGCCACCGAAGCCGTGTTGAGCCGCAGCCTGAAACAGCTCGAGCGCGACGGGCTGATATCGCGCCAAGTGTTCGGCAGCAGGCCGCCGCTGAAAACCGAATACGCGCTCACGCCGTTCGGCGCAAGCTTCCTGCCCGTGCTCGCCGCGCTTACCGAATGGGGCAACCGCGCGGTGGTCGAGCGCGGCAGCTTTATCGGGGATGCGGAATAAGGCCGCCCTGCCCCACCGCTGCGGGTGCAAAGTTTGTATACAAATTTCGGTCATTTTGCAGTGCAAGATATTTCATCATGCCGCGCGGCGTAAGCGATTAGAATAAAGGCCGTTCCCGCCTTGGCGGGAATGACGTTTCTGAAAGCGCAGCTTCAACGAAGTTCAAACGCAGCTTTCAGACGGCCTCTTCCCGACAACCAACACACACTCCTCAAACATGGCTTCCTTCCTCGACAAATCGCGCACCGTCGCCCCCGCGGGTTTCAACCGCTGGCTGGTGCCGCCCGCCGCGCTGGCGGTTCACCTTTCCATCGGCCAGATTTACGCCTATTCCGTATTCAACGCACCGCTCACCAAAATCCTCGGCATCAGCGAATCCGCGCCCGGCGACTGGTCGCTGGCCACCGTCGGCTGGGTGTTCAGCATCGCGCTGGCGGTGCTGGGCGCGTCGGCCGCGCTGTTCGGCACCTGGATGGAGCGCGTCGGCCCGCGCAAGGCGATGTTTGTCGCCGCCATCTGCTTCGGGCTGGGCTTTCTCGTTTCCGCCCTCGGCGTGCGCGAACACAATCTGTGGCTGCTCTATCTGGGCAACGGCGTGCTCGGCGGCGTGGGGCTCGGATTGGGCTACATCGGCCCGGTTTCGACGCTGATGAAATGGTTTCCCGACAAGCCGGGCATGGCGACGGGGCTGGCGATTATGGGCTTCGGCGGCGGAGCGATGCTGGCCTCGCCGCTTTCGGTAGCGCTGATGGACTTTTTCAAAACGCCCTCGTCCGTCGGCGTGGCGGAGACTTTTCTCGTACTCGGCGCGTTTTATTTCGTGTTTATGATGTTCGGTGTGTTCGCTATCCGCGTGCCCGCGCCCGACTGGAAACCGGCGGGTTTTGTGCCCAAAGCGGCGAAAAAGCTGGTGAGCGCCAACCACGTTACCGCCGCGCAGGCAGTGAAAACGCCGCAGTTTTACCTGCTGTTTTGGATACTGTGCCTGAACGTCACCGCCGGCATCGGCGTGCTGGGGCAGGCTTCGGTGATGATTCAGGAAATGTTTTCCGTGCACTCCGTCGGCGAAGGCGCGGCGGTGGGTGCGGCGGCGGCGGCGGGCTTTGTCGGCCTGCTGAGCCTGTTCAATATGGGCGGACGCTTTTTCTGGTCGAGCATTTCCGACCGCCTCGGCCGCAAGCCCACCTACAACCTGTTTTTCATCCTCGGCGCCCTGCTCTATTTCGCCATCCCCGCGCTGGGCGAAAGCGGCAGCAAAACGCTGTTCATCATCGGCTTCTGCATCATCATTTCCATGTACGGCGGCGGCTTCGCGGCCATGCCCGTCTACATCAAAGACCTGTTCGGCACGCTGGAAGTGGGCGCGATACACGGGCGCGTGCTTCTGGCCTGGTCGACCGCCGCCGTGCTCGGCCCGGTGCTGGTGAACTACATCCGCCAAAGCCAGATCGACGGCGGCGTGCCGCCCGCGCAGGCATACAGCGTCACCATGTACATCATGGCCGTCCTGCTGATTGCCGGACTTGTCTGCAACCTTCTCGTGCGGCCGGTTAACGAAAAACACCATGCCGACGGCAGCCGCTACCGCATCCCGCACCAAGTGCCCGCCGAGAGTGCGTTTGAAGAAGCGGCGCAGGCGGCGGAGGAAATCGCCCACAGCGGCGGCGGCGTGAAGCTGCGCTGGCTGATTGTCTGCGTGCCGCTGGCCTACGGCATCGTTATGACGGGCGTGAAAGTGGCCGGGCTGTTCGGCTGAGGCCGTTCCCGCCTTCGCGGGAAAGACGTTTCCGAAAGCGCAGCTCCAACGAAGTGAAAGCGCGGATTCGTCCCAAGCAGCAAAAGGCCGTCTGAAAACCCTTTTTAAGGTTTTCAGACGGCCTTTCTGCATCTGCACCACTACGACGGCAAAGACAAAATCAGCTTCTGAAATACAGCCCGTGTTCGTCTTCGCAGCGGCGTATCGGCCAGCCGTACACAGCTTCGAGCAGTTCGGGGCGCATCACGGCGGCGGTATCGCCCGACTCGACAACTTTGCCTTTGTTCATCAATACGATATGGTCGGCATAACGGGCGGCGAGGTTGAGGTCGTGCAAGACCATGATGGAGGGCATGGCAGTTTTGTGCTGCGCCAGATGCTGCATCAGGCGGTGTTGGTGGCGGATGTCGAGGTGGTTGCACGGCTCGTCGAGCAGCAATACGGGCGCGTCCTGCAACAGGGCGCGGATGATGTTGGCGCGCTGCTGCTCGCCGCCGGAGAGACGGCCGATGCGTTTGTCGGCCAGCTCGGCCAAATCGAAATAATCCAAGAGCGCGGCGGCGGCTTCATTGTTCAGACGGCCTTTTTTGGCGTAGGACGAAAGTGTGATGTAGCCGCGCACGCTCATGGGCATATTGTAGCGGCCGTGCTGGCCGACCCAGGCAGCGCGGCCTTGGCGCACTTGCGGGGCGGCGGGTGCGCCGTGCAGCAGGATTTCGCCTTGTCCAATCTGGCCGATAAGGGCGCGCAGCAGGGTGGATTTGCCCGCGCCGTTGGGGCCGATGACGGCGGTGTTTTTTGGGCGGGAAAATCGAGCGCGTCGATGGAAAGCAGGGTTTTGCCTTTAACGGCAACGTGAAGGTTGCGGACTTGGAATGTGGTTTGTGTGGTCATGATGAGGCCGTCTGAAAATGAGCGTGAACCAAAATTAAAAAATCTACGGCGTTGCTGCGCCTTGCCGTATTACCCATACTGTCTGCGGCTTGCTGCCTTGTATCTTTCTTAATTTTGATTCACTAACGTTGTATGGGGCGGATAAAGAGATACAGAAAAAACGGCCCACCGAGCAGGGCGATGACGATGCCCACGGGCAAATCGACGGGATAGGTAAGCCAGCGCGAGATGCCGTCCACAATCATCAGAAACACCGCGCCCACCCAGGCCGACAGCGCGGTAAGGCGGCTGCGTCCGCCGCTGACGGCCTGCGCGAGCACGTTGGGAATCATCATGCCGAGAAAGCCGATCACGCCCGCCAGCGACACCGCGCCGCCGGTCATCAGCGCCGCGCCGATAACGGTTTGCACGCGCACGCGACCGACCGATACGCCCATGCTCACGGCGGTGTCTTCGCCTGTCATCAATACATCGAGCTGCCACCCCGACAGCAGCAGCAATACAAAACCAGGCAGCATGGTGCACAAGGCCAAGAGCGGCGAGGCAAAGCCCGCTTCCGACAGGCTGCCCGCCAGCCAGTTGGTTGCGCTGCGCAGCGCCATGTCGTCGGCCAGAAACATAATCATGCTCACCGCCGCGCCTGCAAACGCGCTCAATACGAAACTCAACACCAGCAGCCCCAGCGTTCCGCCGCCCACCAGCCGGTGCACGGCCAAAATCAGCAGGCACACGCCCAACGCGCCGCCAAACGCGGCCACGGGTACGCTCACCGCGCCGCCGCCGAGTGCAATCACCGAAATCACGCCCAAAGCCGCGCCGCCCGACGTACCGATCAGGCTGGGATCGGCCAGCGGGTTTTCAAACAAAGCCTGCAAAGCCGCGCCCGAAGCCGCCAGCCCCGCGCCGACCAAAAGCGCGGTGTAGATGCGCGGCAGGCGGATTTGGCGGACGGTGTCGTCCATCGCCAGCGGCGAATCCCACGCGCCAAAACCGATGCCGCTGCAAAAGTAAACGGCAGCGGCGGTAAACAGAAGGGTGAGAATGAAGGTGTGCGGTTTCATGGTTTGCTTGTGAAAATGGGGAAAGGGAAGGTGTTTTTAACTGCGTTAAAGCCATGTTTTCAGACGGACTTTCGCCGCAGAAAAACGGGCAGCCCGTCTGAAACAGTCTGCCCGATTGGTGCGAAATTTTATCATTCCGTATCCGTTTTCACCACACCCACGGGCGGCGCGGGCGCAAAAAGGCCGTCTGAAAACGTTTCAGAAACGTCATGCCCGTGAAGGCGGGAACGGCCTTTCGTCACAGGCTCAGCGGCGCAGCAGTGCGTCGGCGGCTGCTTGGGCGCGGCTGAGGATGTCTTCGGTGAGATAGGCTTTGAGTTGCGTGTAGGCCAGCGTGAGGACGGCAATATCGTCGGTGAAACCAAAAGGCAGCAGAATGTCGGGGATGCTATCGATGGGGCTGACGAAATACAGCAGGGCGGCGGCGATGATGAGTTTGGCTTTGGCCGGGGTTTGCGGCGAGCGGTAGAGGTAGTAGAGGGCGTAAAACTGCCGCACGACGGGCGCACCGAGGTCGGCGGCGTGGCGGGCGAGTTTTTTCAGAAAGCCCGGTTCGTTGAGTTTGCGGCGGCGGAAGGTGGGGATGTAGTCGGTCATTTCAGACGGCCTTTCTCGGTTGCGGTTGCAGTTTCAGGCGGCCATATGGTTTTTCAGACGGCCTGTATCAAGCAGGCCGTCTGAAAAGTTTGGTAAGCGGTTTATCCGCGCAGGAAACGGCGGTCGAGTTTGACCAGATAGGCCAACAGGCCGAGGTTGCCGAGGGCGACGGCGAGATAAAGCAGGCCGATGCTGTCGAACAGAAAGAGCAGCACGGCGCTGAAAATGGCGGCGGCCACCATAAACAGGCCGTTGACGATGTTGTTGGCGGCGACGGCGTTGGCGCGGAATTCGTCGCTGCTGGCGGTTTGCAGCCAGGTGTAGAGGGGCACGGAAAAAAAGCCGCCGAAAAAGCCGATGGCAATCATGCAGGCCATAACGGGATAGGCGTTGGCGCGGGTGAGGAAGGAGAAGATGCCTTCGAGCTGCGCGCTGTCGTAGTGTTGGCCGTGGGTGAGCCAGACGAGAAGGACGCCGAAGACGGTGAGGCCAACGGTGCCAGCGGAAACGAGGCGCAGGTGCAGGCGGTGGCCGCTGATTTTGCTGCACAGCACCGAGCCTGCGGCGATGCCGACGGAAAAGAGGGCGAGCATGAGGTTGAAGACGTTGTCGTTGCCGCCGAGGTGTTTCTGCGTGAAGGTGGGCAGCTGGGTGGTGTAGACGGCGCCGATGAGCCAAAACCAGGAGATGCCGATGATGGCGGTGTAGAGTTCTTTTTGCGCGAAGGTGTCTTTGAGGAGCTGTTTGGTGCTGCGGACGATGTTCGGGTCGATGTGCTGCTGCGGGTTTTTCGCGCCGACGTAGGGCATGAAGAAGGCCGTTACCGTGCCGCCGATTGCAATCAGCACGACCAGTGCCATCACCAGCGCGTGCGGCGCGCCTGCCAGTATCGTGCCGAGGATTTGGCCGAGGAGGATGGCGAGGAAGGTGCCCGATTCGATCAGGCTGTTGCCCATCATCAGTTCTTTGTCGTCGAGATAATCGGGCAGGATGGCGTATTTGAGCGGGCCGAACAGGGTGGATTGCGCGCCCATGCAAAAGAGCATGGCCAGCAGCAGGGGGGCGGATTGGATGTAAAAGCCGTAGGCGGCAACGGCCATGATGAGGATTTCCAAAAGTTTGATGATGCGGGCGAAGCGGGCTTTGTCGTAGCGGGTGCTCAGTTGGCCGGAGATGGAGGAGAAGAGGAAATAGGGCAGGATGAAGAGCAGCGAGCCGAGGTTAAGCATTTGCGCGGGCGGCAGGATGCTGTTGGCGCCGAGGCCGTGATAGCTGATCATGACAAAGAGGGCGGTTTTGAACAGGTTGTCGTTCAATGCGCCGAGAAACTGTGTGCCGAACAGGGGGGCGAAGCGGCGGCTTTTGGCAAAGGCGAAGGCGGAGTCGGTCATGGTTAGTTTTCGCGGTCGGTGGCGGGGGCGGACGGTTTTTGCGTTTCAGACGGCCTTTCGGGTTCGCGGTAGCTGTCGTCGTCCATCAGGATGCGGTGGGCGGGGCCTTCGAGGTCGTCGAACTGGCCGCTTTTGCCCGACCACCAGAAGAAATAGATAATCAGCGCGCCGAGAATCAGGCTCAGCGGCACGAGGATGTACATGCTTTCCATCAGAATGTTCCGGCAAGGTCTTCAAGAATAAAGGTTTGTCCGCCGAGGCTGAGGTATTCGTTGCGGATGCGCCCGGCGGGTGTGCCGTCGGCAGCGTAGAGGCCGACACGGTCTTTTTCCAGCCGCCAGATGCCTGCGGTTTCGCTGTCTTGGAAGGGGGCGAGGGCGCGTTCTGCGGCGGCAGGGGGCGGGTTTTCGCTTTGCAGTTTGACGAGAAACTGCCCGGACTGCGGCGGGGTTTCGTGCTCATCGTCGTCGGTCATAACGAAGAAGCCGATATGGGTTTGGTCTTCGCTGTGGAGGCTGAAATAGTGCATGGGACGGGATGGCGGCAGGAGGCCGTCTGAAAAGGGTTGTATGGGAAAGGAGGCCGTCTGAAAACGGAAAGTTCTTTTTCAGACGGCCTCTTGTGTCGGGGTTCAAAGCAGCTCGAAGTCGATGCCGGCGTTCTGTCCCCTGCGGCTTTTGAGCTGGATGGCCAGACGCAGGTCGTTGGCGGAATCGGCGTTTTTAATCGCTTCGGCGTAGGAAATCTGGCCGCTTTCGAAGAGTTCGTACAGCGCCTGGTCGAAGGTCTGCATGCCGATGTCGGTGGATTTTTTCATGATTTCTTTGATGCCGTGCACTTCGCCGCGCAAAATCAGGTCGGAAATCAGCGGCGATTGCAGCAACACTTCCACCGCCGCCGCACGGCCTTTGCCGTTTTCTTTCGGCACAAGGCGTTGGGAGACGAAGGCCTGCAAATTGAGCGACAGGTCGGTCAGAAGCTGGGTGCGTTTTTCTTCGGGGAAGAAGTTGATGATGCGGTCGAGCGCCTGGTTGGAGCTGTTGGCGTGGAGGGTGGCCATGCACAGGTGGCCGGTTTCGGCGAAGGCCAGCGCGTATTCCATGGTTTCCTGGTCGCGGATCTCGCCGATGAGGATGACGTCGGGCGCCTGGCGCAGGGTGTTTTTCAGGGCGGCAAACCAGTTGTCGGTGTCGACGCCCACTTCGCGCTGGGTGATGATGCAGTTTTTGTGCGGGTGGACGAACTCGATGGGGTCTTCGATGGTGATGATGTGGCCGTAGCTGTTTTCGTTGCGGTAGTCGATCATGGC
>CAMURX010000039.1 GCA_947097615.1 uncultured Neisseria sp.
TGCGTCCGCGCCTTTTGAGGCCGTCTGAAACGCCGCTTTCAGACGGCCTCCGTATGCCCGTATACTCTTTCCTTTCCGACAAGAGCCCATCGCCATGGAACAGCACAACACTTTTACCACCCAAGACGGCACCGCCCTCTTCTACCGCTACCGCCCTGCCAAAAACGGCAGCAGCGGCAAAGCCGTCGTTTTGTTCCACAGAGGACACGAACACTCCGGCCGCATGATATGTTTCTGGCCGACGAATTGGGTTTGGACGACTTCGCCTTTTTCGCCTGGGGCGCACATTTACACAGCGAAAGCCGCCGCGAAGCCGACGAACTGTCCACCCCGCTGCCCGCCCTCTCGCTGCGCGGCCTCTACTGGCGCGCCTACCGAGCCATGCTCGATTTGGGCGCGCGCTGGAGCGAAGGCCTCAAAATCGGCAAAGCCACCGGCTACGACTCCGCAGCACGCTCGACTACGTTTACCGCAACAGCCCGCAAGGCAGCAACGCGCTCGGCATCATGGCCGACAAACACTACCTCAACGCCGTAGGCTGGCGGGGCATCCGCCAACGCAAAACCAACATCGGCAAAGCCGTTCAGACGGCCTCTGCCCTCTTACGCGGCGCAGGCAAACCCGTACACGTACTCGACATCGCCTCCGGCCACGGCCGCTACGTACTCGACGCACTCTCCGCCGATGCCCTGCCCGACTCCGTGCGCCTGCGCGACTACAGCCTGCTCAACGTCGAAGCAGGCCGCTGCCTTATCGCCGAACGCGGCCTGCAAAACATTGTCAGCTTCGATCAGCTTGACGCGTTCGACCGCACCCTCACCAGCCACAAAGACGGCAGCCCCAACTGGATGATGCGCCGCCGCAGCCAGCGAGAAATGGATCAGCTTGTCGAAGCCGCCGGTTTTGAAAAAATCCGCCAATGGATTGACGGCAACGGCATCTTCACCGTCAGCCTCGCCGTGAAAAAATAAGCCGCACCGTCTGCGCAAAAGGCCGTCTGAAAAAACCGAAACCGTTTTTTCAGACGGCCTTTTTGCGTGTGCGGCGGATTCGGTACGTTCAGACGGCCTGAGAAGCCGGATACGTCGGATACAAATATCCGGCCCGCAAGGCCGCGTTTCCTCCCCGCGTTTGGGATGCAGTGGAGGAAGTTTGGTGCGCCTTCCATGCTTTCAGACGGCCTCCAAGCATCCCGAGCAAGTGCTCCAATCGAGCTATACAAAGGCCGTCTGAAAACGTACAATCCGCCGCCTTTACGCGCCAACGTTCAGCAAAACAAGATTTTATGACACAGCACACCAGCCAAAACATCGTCGTCGGCCTCTCCGGCGGCGTCGATTCCTCCGTAACCGCCGCCCTGCTCAAACAGCAGGGGCATCAGGTGCGCGGCGTGTTTATGCAAAACTGGGAAGACGACGACAACGACGAATATTGCAGCATCAAACAAGATTCTTTCGACGCCATCGCCGTGGCCGACATACTCGGCATCGACATCGACATCGTCAATTTCGCCGCGCAATACAAAGACAAAGTGTTCGCCTACTTTTTGCAGGAATACAGCGCAGGCCGCACGCCCAATCCCGATGTGTTGTGCAACGCCGAAATCAAGTTCAAATGTTTTCTCGATTACGCCATCGAACAGGGCGCGGACGTGATTGCCACCGGCCACTACGCGCGAAAAGAAGTGCGCGGCGGCGTGCATCATCTGCTCACAGGCCTCGATGCCAACAAAGACCAAAGCTATTTTCTCTACCGCCTGCGTCCGCACCAGCTCGAACGCGCCGTTTTCCCGCTCGGCGGCTTGGAGAAGCCCGAAGTGCGCCGCCTCGCCGCCGAATACGCGCTGCCCACCGCCGCCAAAAAAGACAGCACCGGCATCTGCTTTATCGGCGAGCGGCCGTTCCGCGAGTTTCTGCAACAATACCTGCCCACGCACAACGGCGCGATGGTGACGCCCGAGGGCAAAACCGTCGGCGAACATGTGGGGCTGACCTTTTACACACTCGGCCAGCGCAAAGGCTTGGGCATCGGCGGCGCGGGCGAGCCGTGGTTTGTGGTCGGCAAAAACCTGCCGCGCAACGAGCTGATCGTGGTGCAGGGGCACGACCATCCGCTGCTTTATACAAACAGCCTCGTGATGAACGATTTGAGCTTCACGCTGCCCGAACGCCCCGCGCCCGGCCGCTACACCTGCAAAACCCGTTACCGCATGGCCGATGCCGCCTGTGAATTGCGCTATTTGGACGATGACACAGCCGAACTGGTTTTCGACGAGGCGCAATGGGCGGTGACACCCGGCCAATCCGCCGTGCTTTACGACGGCGATGTCTGCCTCGGCGGCGGCGTGATTGTGTCTACCGACAAGCCCGTGATTGTGGCCGCATAGGCGTTTCAGACGGCCTTATTTGAAAACATACGGACATGTCGGCAATCGGTTTTTACAAGGCAAAAGGCCGTCTGAAAAACCAAGTTCCCCAAGCAACGTCATTCCCGCGCGGGCGGGAATGACGGTCTTAGGACATAACCCGATAATTCAAAGGCCGTCTGAAACGGGTTTTCAGACGGCCTCCAACCAAGAAAGACATATATATGGAAAAACTCTGGCTGAGCAGCTACGAAAAAGGCGTCAACGCCGAAATCGACATCACGCGCTACCAATCGATTACCGACGTTTTCAACCAAAGCGCGGAAAAATTCGCAGACCGCCCCGCCTTCCAAAACATGGGCAAAACGCTCACCTACGCCGAAACCGCCAAGCTGATTACCGATTTCGCCTCCTATCTGCAAAACGTATTGAAACTGCCGCGCGGCGAGCGCGTCGCCATCATGATGCCCAACCTGCTGCAATACCCGATTGCCCTGTTCGGCGCCTTGCAGGCCGGTATGGTAGTGGTCAACACCAATCCGCTTTACACACCGCGCGAACTCGAACACCAGCTCAAAGACAGCGGCGCCAGCGTGATTGTCGTGTTGGAAAACTTCGCCGACACGCTCGCATCGGTTTTGCCGAAAACCCAAATCAAACACGTCATCGTTGCCAGCGTCGGCGACCTGCTCGGCGCCATCAAAGGCCGTCTGATTAATTTCGTGCTGCGGCACATTAAAAAAATGGTGCCCGAATACCGCATTGACGGTGCTGTCGGCTTTCAGACGGCCTTAAAACAGGGCGCGGCGCAGCCGTTTCAAAAAGTCGCCCTCACGCGCGAAGACACCGCCTTTTTGCAATACACTGGCGGCACCACCGGCGTGGCCAAAGGCGCGGTGTTAAGCCACGGCAACATCTGTGCCAATATGATGCAGGCGGCAGAATGGATTAAAAACCAACTGCGCCAAGGTGAAGAAACCGTTATCGCCGCCCTGCCCCTCTACCACATCTTCGCGCTCACGGTGAACCTGATGATTTTCACCAACGCCGGTTCGCGCATCATCCTGATTACCAACCCGCGCGACATGAAACGCTTTATCGGCGACATGAAAAAAGAACGCATCAGCGTGTTTATCGGCGTGAACACCCTGTTCAACGGCCTCACCAACCAGGCCGAATTTGCCGAAGTTGATTTTTCTAACCTGCGCCTCACCCTCGGCGGCGGCATGGCCACGCAGAAAGCCGTGGCCGAAAAATGGAAAAAAATCACCGGCACGCCCATCGTCGAAGCCTACGGCCTCACCGAAGCCAGCCCCGGCGTGTGCTGCAACCCCCTGAATATCGAAACTTACAGCGGCGGCATCGGCCTGCCCGTCCCCTCCACCGAAATCGAATTGCGCGATGCCGACGGCAAAGAAGTCGGCGTGGGACAGGCGGGCGAAATGTGGATACGCGGCCCGCAGGTGATGCAGGGCTACTGGAACCGCCCCGAAGAAACCGCCAAAGCCATTGATTCGCGTGACTTTCTCGAAACCGGTGACATTGCCGTAATGGACGAAAAAGGCTGGTTCAAGCTGGTCGACCGCAAAAAAGACCTTATCGTCGTCTCCGGCTTCAACGTTTACCCCAACGAAATCGAAGAAGTCATCGCCCACAACGACAAAGTGATGGAAGTCGCCTGCATCGGCGTGCCCAACGAAAAAACCGGCGAAGCGCTCAAAGTGTTCGTCGTTAAAAAAGACCCCTCACTCACCAAAGAAGAACTCATCGCCTTCTGCCGCACCGAACTGACCGCCTACAAAGTGCCCAAAGACATCGAGTTCCGCGACGAACTGCCCAAATCCAACGTCGGCAAAATCCTGCGCCGCGAGCTGAAAGAAGCGCAGAAATAAAAATGCAAAAACAGCATAAGGCCGTCTGAAAACACTTTCAGACGGCCTCCCTTTTGCCGCCGCGCGCCTGATTTGCCTTTCCCTCGCCCCGCGCATACAATCCGCCGCTTTTCCCGCTCCGAAAGAACCAGACATGACCGCCGTTTCCCCCATTCCCGAAATCCTCGCCGACATCCAGGCCGGCAAAATGGTCATCATCACCGACGCCGAAGACCGCGAAAACGAAGGCGATTTGGTGATGGCTGCACAATTCGTTACCCCGCAGGCGATTAACTTTATGATTAAACACGCGCGCGGGCTGGTTTGCCTGCCGATGAACGACGAATTGGTGGACCGCCTGCGCCTGCCGCAGATGACGCAGAAAAACGGCGCGCAATACGGCACCAACTTCACCGTTTCCATCGAAGCGGCCGAAGGCATCTCCACCGGCATCTCCGCCGCCGACCGCGCCCACACCATCCGCACCGCCGTATCCCCCGAAGTAGCGCCCGCCGACATCGTCCAGCCCGGCCACATCTTCCCCCTGCGCGCGCAAAAAGGCGGCGTGCTCGTGCGCGCCGGCCACACCGAAGCCGCCGTCGACCTCGCGCAAATGTGCGGCCTCATCCCCGCCGGCGTCATCTGCGAAATCCTCAACGACGACGGCACCATGGCACGCATGCCCGAGTTAAAAACATTCGCCGCCGAACACAACATCAAAATCGGCACCATCGCCGACCTCATCGAATACCGCAGCCGCACCGAAAGCCTGCTCGAAGACATGGGCGACAGCGAAATACACACTCCCTGGGGCGCCTTCCGCCAGCACGTCTACGTCGACAAACTCACCGGCGAAACCCACCTCGCCCTCGTCAAAGGCGAAATCTCCCCCGAACGCGAAACCCTCGTGCGCGTGCACGAACCCTTCGGCGCCATGGACTTCCTGCACACCGACCCCGGCCACTCCTGGCCGCTGCCCGCCGCACTCGAGCGCCTGCAACAGGCCGACAGCGGCGTCGCCATCCTGCTGCACCGCACCGAAGACGGTGCCGCCCTGCTCGAACGCACCCTGCCGAAAACCGACCGCCAAATCAAAAAATGGGACAGGAAAACCTACGGCATCGGCGCGCAAATCCTCGCCGCCCTCGGCGTGAAAAAAATGCGCGTCATGGGCAAACCCTCGTCGATGAACAGCCTCAACGGCTTCGGCCTGGAAGTCGAAGGCTTCGAAGAAGCGGACAAAGCCTGATCCCGCCGCCCTCTGCCGCAGACAAAAGGCCGTCTGAAAAGTCCTTTTTTGGGCGTTCAGACGGCCTTTCGGTTTTTTGTCTGCCCGACACGCTTTCAGACGGCCTCTATAAGGCCGTCTGAAACCTATCGGAAAACCGTTCCCTCTCCTGCCTGTGGAGAATGGCCGCGGCCGTTGACATTCGGCTTGCAGGACGGTTTTTTGCCAAAAACACCGCCGCAAGGCTGATTGTCAACAGACCCTATGGCACATAGCAAAGCACACGGTTTCCGGATTTGCGGGAAACCGTGCGGCAGGCAAAAGGCCGTCTGAAAGCACCGAACGGCTTTTTCAGACGGCCTTCAAGCCTGCTGCGGAAGTTTCGTTTACGCCAGCACCAGCACCGCTTCGGCCTCCACCTGCACGCCCTTGGGCAGCGCGGCCACGCCGACGGCGGCGCGTGCGGGGAAGGGTTGGGCGAAGTATTCGGCCATCACTTCGTTGAACACGGCAAAATTGTCCAAATCGGTGAGATAGGCGTTGAGTTTGACGATTTGGTCGAGCGAGCCGCCCGCCGCTTCGGCCACGGCGCGCAGGTTTTTGAACACCTGATGCGTCTCGGCGCGGAAATCGCCGCCGCCGGTGACGGTCATGGTGGCGGGGTCGAGCGGAATCTGGCCGCTCAGATAAACGGTGTCGCCCGCGCGCACGGCCTGGCTGTATGCGCCGATAGCGGCGGGGGCTTGGTCGGTGTGGATGATTTGTTTGGCCATCGTTAAAGTCCTTTCGCATAAAAGTAGCGTATAGTAACATTTTTTAACCGAACCGAGACGGCAGCCGTCAGGCCGTCTGAAAACAAAGCCCCGACCAAGCACAAACGCGGCGGCGCAGACCGCACAACAAAGGAAAGCCCATGCAGGATCAGATCCTACCGAAAATCTTTCTGTTCGTTCCCGGCAACAAGCCCGATCGGATACCCAAAGCCTTCGGCATCGGCGCGGACGAGGTGGTGGTGGACTGGGAAGACGCAGTGGCCGAAAACGAAAAAGCCGATGCCGTGCGCCATATGGAAGCCTATTGCGCCGACCCCGCCGCCCGCCCGGTGTGGCTGCGCATCAACGCGCCCTCCTCTGCCCGATTTGCCGCCGATTTGGCCGCACTCTCGCATCTGGACGCGGTAAAGGGTGTGGTGCTGCCGAAAACCGAGCGCCCCGCCGACATCACAACCGTGCACCACGAATGCGGCAAACCGGTTATCGCCGCCGTCGAAACAGCCAAAGGCATGCTCAACCTGCCGCAACTGGCCTTCGCGCAGGGGCTGCACGCGCTCTCCTACGGCTGCCTCGATTTGTGCGGCGAATTGGGCATGACGCACGGCACTCCCGCCGCCGACACCTTTTTCAACCATCTGCGCATCGAACTCCTGCTGCACAGCCGCCTCAACGGCCTGCACCCGCCCATCGAAACCGTGTTCCCCGATATGGCCGACAACGACGGCCTGCGCGCCTTCACCCGTTTCTGGCGCGACATGGGCTTCGGCGGCATGCTGTGCGTCCACCCACGGCAGGTGGCCGTTACCAAGCTGATGATGCTGCCCGCGCCGGAGGAAACCGCCTTTGCCGAAAAAGTGCTCGCCGAAGCCGAACGCAACCCGTCGGCAGTGTTTCAGGTAGACGGGCGGATGGTCGACGCGCCCGTTATCGCGCGGGCGAAAAAGCTGCTCGGCAGGACATAGGCCGTCTGAAAAACACAACGCCAAAGGCCGTCTGAAAAAACCCGCTGCCGCACGGCAGGCGGTATTTTCAGACGGCCTTTTTCACGCGCGGGCGGATTAAACCCATGTTTTACATAAAACCCCGCAAACCGTTCATAATAGCTTAACTCTATCAATTTTGATTAATAAAAATTATCAATAAACAATTTACGCTAATTTTCTATGTAAATTTTGCAATTTCTTATTGTGTTTTACCAAATCTTGCGGATATATTTGCGCCGGGTTTGCAGAAAACGGCAATACCTTAACAGTACAAGTGAACAGAAATCACAAACCAGAGGATTATCTTGATGAAACATACCAAACTTTATGCCTGCCTCATCGCCGCTGCCGCGGTTACCGCGCCTTTGTCCGCACACGCCGCCTACAACGTGTACAGCAAAGACGGCCTGACACTCGACATCGGCGGCAACGTCACCGCCCAATTCAGCAAACAGCACAACCGTTTCACCTACACCCATGACTCTGCGCGCTACTACTACGACTACGATCTGGAAAAATGGGAAACCGCCCAAGCCAACTACGACATCGAAACATCCGACCGCCGTTCCCGCCTCGGCTTCGAGCGCGGCTCTTCCTGGCTCCAGTTCCGCGGCCAGCAGCGCATCAACCAGGACTTGCGCGCCACCGGCACCGTACAGCTGGGCTACTATAAAAACGACCTGAATCTGACCGAAGCCAACGTCGCCCTCGACCTGCGCAACGTCGGCAGCATCTCCTTCGGCAAACAGTTCCTGCACTCGGGCTACGTCACCCGCACCGGCACCTACTACCCGCTCGAACACTTCGGCAACGCCTCCATCCGCGCCGACTACACCGGCGTGCCCGAGTTGCAGGTCAGTGCCTACCACCTCTTCCCCTCGCAGGACGACGTGCGCAAAACCGACAACGTCAACGAAATCCAAGGCAACGGCATTTCCGCCACCTACCGCCTGCGCATCGCTCCCGACCACAGCATCCGCTTCGGCGCGGGCTACACCCAAAGCAAACGCAATTCCGCCGATAACGTCAAATGGGCATCGAAAAAGAAACACGCCGCCGCAGGTTCGATCGAATACAAATACCGCGATTTCACCATCGCCGGCGACATCGGCTATGAAAAAGAGAAAATCAACATCGCCACACTGGGACAAGCCCGCTCGCGCTATTACGGCCTGAAAGCCGAATACGCCTTCACACCGCGCTTCAAAATGGCGGCAGGCTACGGCGTGAAAAACACCAAGAAAACCGCAGGCTCGCTGGGCGCGTTCAACACCAACGCCGCATGGAACCAGCCCAACTTCATCGCCGCCAACGAAGAATACGTCTTCCCGAAAATCAAGCGCCGCAAAGCCTACCTGAAAGCCGACTACGACCTGCGCGAAAACGTCACCCTCTACGGCCGCGCCGATGTGGAAACGGTGAAAAACTACGTCGACGACGGCGAGTTCTCCAAACGCCGCCACAACGAATTCACCAGCGGCATTTCCCTGACTTTCTAACCGCCACCGCATACACCCGCACCGGCTGCAAACGCAGGCAGGCCGTCTGAACACCATCAAGACGGCCTGTTTGCACACTGTGGCGCACGCCCGCAGCCTGCGATAGGAACACCGGAGAACACCATGAAAAAAACAAAACTGTCCCTGCTGCTGGCGCTGGCGCTGGCGCTGAGCGCCCCGCAGATCGTTCAGACGGCCTCAGCTGCCGAAAGCAGCGAGCGCCCCGCCAACCCCTACGCCGCAGAATACGGCTATCCCGCAACCCGCGTCAGCCAAGATGAAACCGACCGCTTCGAAACCGGCGAATACGGCGATCCCGGCCTGCGCACCAACGGCCGCAACGAAACCACCGATCCCGACATCCGCAAACTCAAACGCGACGACGGCATCGAGCGCTACTACCGCGATACCCACGTCGACAAATACCGCTGGCTGGAAAACGTCGACCGCATTGAACCCGAACACCGCTACGAAACCAGCGAAGACCGCAAGCGCAACCTCTTCGGTACCAACTGGGAAGACCCCGAACTCGACAAACGCCGCACCGGCATGGAAACCGTGCGCAACGAGCAGGGCGAAGTGGATAAATGGGTGAACGCGCAAAACGAAGCCACCCACAACTATCTGAACAAAATCCCCTATATCCAGGAAATCGGCAAACGCATCGACAAGCTGATGGATTATGAATACCTGTATTTCGATTACGACCGTGAATACGGCAAACTCCATTACGCCCGCTACCCCGACGGCTATTTCCGCCTGAGCAAAAAAGGCGCCGACGGCAAATCCCAAGTCATTCTCGACGAAAAAGAACTTTCCAAAGACGGCTACACCCAGATTGTCAACTACGCACTCAATAGCAACGGCAAATATTTCGCCTACGCCACCCGCGACGGCGCTTCGGATACCGACCACAAAGAGCTGTATGTGCTCGATACCGAAACCCTGAAAACCCGCCACATCACCACCAATATCCATGTGATGGATGTCGGCGGCTCGTACGGCTATCCACTGGAGTGGAAAGACAACAACAATCTGTATTACGTCCGCTCACACGGCGGCTGGACGGATCTGATGCTGCACCGGATGGACAAAAACGAGTTCAACGACCCGATTATTATGAAGGCGTCGGACTACGACATGACGCCCGACAGCTTCTGGATTGAAGACGACCGCTATCTGATGGTGCAGGGCTCTTTGGGCAGCATCAGCGACACCCTGCTGCTGAAGGATTTGAAAACCGGCCGCTGGATTCAGATCCACAACCGCAAGATGTACGACAAAATCAACAAAGCGGATGCGTTTACCAACTATACCGCCGCCAAGTTCGTCCGCCTGGATGGCAATTATATCTATGTGATTTCCGAAGATAATTCCGAATTTGGCGAACTTCTGAAAATCGACATCCGCAGTCCGCAGAGAAAACGCGAAGTGGTGATTCCCGCGCGCGAAAACCACCGCCTGACTGCCGGCGTGTACCAAAGCGGCCACTATCTGATGCAGTATTACTCTGCCGGTTACGATTCGCTGGCACTGTTTGACGAAAACGGCAAATTCGTCCGCGACATCACCCCGGTTGCCGGCGGCAGCATCAGCAGCCTGACCGCCTACGACTCCGGCGACAAAGACGCCGAAAACAACCGCCCCAAAGGCACGCTCGCGGCCAACGAAAAAGACTACAAGCGCTATGTGTGGTTCTACTACCAAAACAAGGTAACGCCGGCCACCACCTACCGCTACAACGTTGAAGAAGACAAATTCTTCGGCGTCAAACGCCGCGATACCATTCCTTTCGATACCGACAAATACGAAATGCGCACCGTATCCTATCCGTCCAAAGACGGCACCATGGTGCCCATCGTGATCAGCCACAAAAAAGGGCTGAAACTCGACGGCAAAAACCCGACCATTCTCTACGGTTACGGCGGTTTCAACGTCGATGCCTACCAGGGCAACTTCAACACCACAGCCGCAGCCTGGATGCAGAACGGCGGCGTTTACGCCACCGCCGGCCTGCGCGGCGGCAAGGAGTACGGTTCCAAATGGCACGACGCGGGCAAGCAGCTCAACAAGCAAAACGTTTTTGACGACTTTATCGCCGCCGGTGAATTCCTGATTAAGGAAGGCTATACTTCCAAAGACTACCTGTCGATTTCCGGCGGTTCCAACGGCGGTTTGCTGGTCGGCGCGACCATGGTTCAGCGTCCCGACCTGTTCCGTGTCGCCATTCCCGAAGTCGGCGTGCTCGATATGCTGCGCCACGACAAAATGTACCGCACCGACTACTGGATCAACGAGTACGGCATGGCCGAAGACAGCAAAGCGATGTACCAGAAACTGCTGTCCTACTCGCCGTATCACAACGTGCGCGACGGCGTTTGCTATCCTTCCACCATGGTAATGACGTCCAAACGCGACGACCGCGTGGTACCGTCGCATTCCTACAAATTCGCCGCCATCCTGCAGGAGAAGCAGTCGTGCATGCGGCCGGTATTCCTCTACGCAGCCGAGCGTCACGGCCACGGTGACAACACCCGTGCGGAAACCAAGCGCGAGATGAAGGAAAAATTCGCCTTTATCCTGCACGAAATGGGCGTGAAGTCACTGCCGCCCGTTCCCGACAAAGAGCCTCAGGCGCAGGAAAAGAAATAAAGTATCCCTTGCTTTCAGACGGCCTGAAACCGCAGCAAACGGTTTCAGGCCGTTTTTGTAGGCGTCGGAACGCATGGCCGGAAACCGGAATAAGGCCGTCTGAAAACACCAAACAGGCTGAGACCTTTGCAAAATCCCCCCAAAATCCCCTAAATTCCCACCAAGACATTTA
>CAMURX010000040.1 GCA_947097615.1 uncultured Neisseria sp.
CGCCTTCTTCGCCGGCGGCTTCGTTTTTGGCGCGCCAAAAGTGGTTGAAGCCGACGTCGTACAAAGTGGCGGCAGACTGGAATGATGCAATGTGGCCGCCCAGTTCCAAATCTTTTTTACCCGCACGCAGCACCATGGCGGCGGCGTTCCAGCGGATGATCGAACGGATGCGGTGTTCCAGCTCGTGATTGCCGGGCGACTTCTGCTCCCTGCCCACAGGGATGGTGTTCAGATAGGCTGTGGTCGCGTCAAACGGCATGTGGATGCCGCGGCGGCGGGTGTATTTCACCAGATTTTCCAGCAGGAAGTGGGCGCGGTCGGTGCCTTCGTTTTCGAGCACGGAGCTGAGCGCATCCAGCCATTCCTGCGTTTCAATCGGATCGATGTCGTTGATTTGGTTGGACATAGATTATCCCTTCAGTTGAGAGTTATGGAACACGGCAAAAGCCGCACCGTTTTGGTTCTGCCGGAAGGAGGCCGTCTGAAAAAACAGGAAAGGCCGCCCTCCGCTGATAGACACGCCCTGCCCGGATGTTGCTCCGAAAGCGCTTTTTCGGGCGTATTTTAGCCGCGAAATGCTATCAGTTATCCCCCGTGCTTGCAAATCGTCGGGCAGTTTTTTTGCGCGGAATCAAAAAACCGTCGGCCTTTCCGGCGGGCGGTTTTTCGCTTGTGAAAAATAAAAGCGACAATGCCGTCTGAAAAATGTTCGGATAAAACCAAAAACGACAGAAAAGGAAAAATACCCGCAGCGGATAAGAACGGTTTTCAGACGGCCGTAAACAGGTTAAAAACAGTAAAGGCGATACAGGGGCTTTGTCCCGCACGGGCAGACGCGGCTCAGAAATTTTTTGCGTCTTCCTCTTCCCTGCGCTGCCGTTTGAGCAGAATCAGAACCGCGCCGTCGTTGTTTTTGTGCGGCTCGGCATAGGCAAGCACGTCGGGATGCATCATCAGCCAGCGGCGCACGAGGTTTTTCAGTTTCGGCTGATAGCCCGCCGAGCCCAGCCCGCTGCCGTGGACGATTTCGCCGCACACGCCGCGCCGCTGCACAAAAATGATAAATTCGTTCAACACCTGCTGCGCTTCTTCCTGTGTGTAGCCGTGCAAATCGACATCGGCGACAACCGTGTAATAACCGCTTTGCAAGCGTTTGATGTCGGCTTGGCCGCGGCCGTTTTTGCTGAATTGTGCGGGCACGTCCAGCCATTGCCCGTCGCCGACGTAAAAATAGTTTTCCGCCTCCTCTTTCCGTACATCGCGGCTGCGCGGACGGATGGGCGACACATCGCGCGGCTGCTCGTAGCGTTGCGAGCTTTTCAGGGGCTGCACATCGCCCATCAGGGCGGCGAAATCGGGTTCTTCCCGCGCCTGCCGCGCCGTTTCGCGCTGCCGCTCCTGTGCGGCCTGCGCTTCTTGTTTCGCCTGTTTGCCGAGGGTTTTCAGCAGCTCTTGGAAATCGGTTTTTTCGTTCATATTCTGCATGTGTCCTTACGTGATGCGGTTGCAGGCGCGGGAGCCTACCGCCGCGGCGCTGCGCCGTCAAATGCCGCGGCCGTTCGGTTTCTTCCCCACAGCGTGTAGAATGCGCGTTTTTCGTTTTCAGACGGCCTTAAAGCAATTCAATTATGGATACAGTCAGACAACGCCCCATCGGCGTGTTCGATTCGGGAGTAGGCGGGCTTACCAACGTGCGCGCCCTGATGGAGCGCCTGCCGATGGAAAACATCGTCTATTTCGGCGACACCGCCCGCGTGCCCTACGGCGTCAAATCCCGCGCTACCATCGAAAACTTCACCGCGCAAATCGTCGGCTTCATGCTCGAACACGACGTCAAAGCCCTCGTTATCGCCTGCAACACCATCGCCGCCGTTGCCGGACACAAAGTGCGGCAGATGGCGGGCAATATGCCCGTGCTCGATGTAATCAGCGCCGGCGCACAGGCTGCCCTGCAGGTCACCCGCAACAACCACATCGGCGTGCTGGCCACCAATACCACCGTCAACAGCAACGCCTACGCCCGCGAAATCCACCGCCACCGCCCCGAAGCACGCGTCCAGTCGCAGGCCTGCCCGCTGTTTGTGCCGCTGGTAGAAGAAGGCTGGCTCGACCACGAAGTCACCCGCCTCACCGCCCGCGAATACCTCAAACCGCTCCTGGCCGAAGACGCCGACACGCTGGTGCTCGGCTGCACGCACTACCCGCTACTCAAACCCCTGCTGCACCGCGAAGCGCCGCACCTACAACTGGTCGACTCCGCCGTCACCACCGCCGAAGCCGCCGCCCGCGCCTTGCAGGAAAAAGACCTGCTCAACGACGGCAGCGGCGGCGCGGCTGACTACCGCTTCTACGTCAGCGACATCCCTCTGCGTTTCCAAACCATAGGCGAACGCTTTTTGGGGCGCAGCCTGCAGCAGATAGAAATGGTGACGCTGGGCTGACGCAGGCATTGCGGGCAGCGAAAGGCCGTCTGAAAGCGAATCTTCAACGAAGTCAAAAGCGTCAGATGGTAGGACATAAGGGCTTTCAGACGGCCTTTCGCTTGACCGCCGCAGCCTTGTTCCGTATAGTGCGCGCCTTCCCGCAACGCGCCCATCGTCTAGAGGCCTAGGACACTGCCCTTTCACGGCGGCAACCGGGGTTCGAATCCCCGTGGGCGTGCCAGCATTTGCAAAAAGGATTTTCAGATTTGCTCTGAAAATCCTTTTTTCTTTATTTGAATCATTGCGTTACATTGGCTTCATGCATCCTTGCCGATGTGTGTTTTTTGGGTCTTATTTGTTTTGATTTAGTCTGTTTTTGTGCTATTTTGCCACCTATCTGCAACCAGGTTTGCAACCGACGAAAGGATGAGGATGGCCTCTTTTACCAAAAAACCAAATGGGACATGGCTGGCGCAGGTGCGCCACAAAGCTAAGGACGGGCGGCCTGCGGTGAATAAGTCGGCGGTGTTTGACCGCAAGACGGACGCCAGGCTTGGGCAGCGAAGGTGGAGGCGGAGTATCAGGCGATGCGGGCGGGGGTGTCGCCGCGCATTCCGTTCGGGGATGTGCTGCGGCGGTATTTGGCCGAGGTAACGCCGACCAAGCGCGGGGCGAAGACGGAGGGTAATCTGATCGGGCGGATTTTGCGCACGCCGCTGGCGGATGTGCTGCTGCCGGATTTGTCGGAGGTGCAGTTTGAGGAGTGGGCTCGGGTGCGCCGTTTGCAGATTAGTGAGGACTCGGTGCGGCGGGAGTGGAATACGCTGTCGCACGTTTTGACGGTGGCGGTGAGGTGTTGGCGGCTGTTGCCGGAGAATTTTATGCTGCGGCTGGAGAAGCCTGCGGCGGCACCGTCGCGCACGCGCAGGGTGTCGGATGATGATGTGGCGCAGATTTGTTTTGCGGCGGGCTACTCGCCGGAGTGTGTGCCGGAGCGGATTTTTCGGTGAGGGCGGCCAGCCAGCTTTTTTGCTGGGTTTGCTGGATTTGGTTCAGTTTTTCGAGGATGGCGGCGGCTTCGGTCATGGCAAACCTCCTATTACGATACCCAGCCACAAACCAAAGAGCAGAGCATTGGCGGCGGCGGGTGCGGCAAACAGGCGGCGGGCGCTGCGTTCGTGCGCTGCGGCGGCGGGTGCGGCGGATGTGAAGACGGTATCGGCGGCGGCTTTGTCGTCTCTGTTGGACGCACGGGTGCTGGCGGTGGAGGGGATTTATTCCGAGCCGCTGCTTGCGCCGTTTGTCCGCCATTATGCCGATGCGCAGAAAACGCGCATTGCCGCCGTGGTGCGGCAGGGTGTGGCGCAGGGTTTGACGAATGCGCAGATTCTGCAGCGGGTAATCGGGACGAAGAAGGCGGGTTACAACGACGGGATTGTCGGGGCGTCGGTGCGTTCGGGCGATGCGCTGGTGCGCACGGCGGCGCAGCATGTGTCGTCGGTGGCGCGGCAGGCGGTGGCGGAGGAGAACACGGATATTGTCGCGGGGGTGAGGATGGTGGCGACGCTGGACTCGCGCACGAGCAGTGTATGCCGTTCGCTGGACGGGCGGGTGTTCCCTGTGGACAGCGGGGCGAGGCCGCCTTTTCATATCAACTGCCGCACGTCTTTTGTGTTGGTTCTGAAAGCGGAATACGCGGGGCGGGAGGCGCAGGGGAAACGGGCGTCGGCAGGCGGGGCGGTTTCAGACGGCCTGTCTTATTACGAATGGCTGGGAAAACAGCCTGCGGCGTTTCAGGACGAGGTGCTGGGCAGGACGCGCGGGGCGTTGTTCCGCAGCGGCGGGCTGTCGGCAAAACAGTTCGCGGATTTGCAGCTCGACCGCCATTTCCGCCCGCGCACTTTGGAGGAGCTGCGGGAGTTGATACCGGAGGCGTTCCGGCAGGCGGGTGTGTGAGGCCGTCTGAAAGGGTTTGAAGTTTGAGGCCGTCTGAATGTTTCAGACGGCCTTTTTGTCGGCAGCTTGGGGCTGCTTTTTCTGTATCTGTAACCAAGTCCGCTATGCGGCAACACGAGGTGTTTTATGAAGTTTCGCAATATGTTTCTGAAATACGGTTATCAAAGCCAGGCCGGTGAGGAGCCGGGCGGCGCGGGCGGTGCGGCGGCGACGTTTACGCAGGCGCAGTTGGACGAGGCGGTGGCGCGGGCGGTGGCCGAGCAGACGGCGGGTTTGAAGGCGAAGAACGGCGAGGTGATCGGCGACAACAAGAAGCTCAAGGAGCAGTTGGCGCGTTTCGACGGCATCGACCCGGATCAGGTGCGCGCCATTTTGAAGAATTTTGCCGACGGCGAGGAAGCGAAGCTGATTGCGGAGGGCAAAATCGACGAGGTGCTGGCCAAGCGCACGGACAAGCTCAAGGGGGAGCATCAGAAGCAGTTGCAGGGCAAGGACGAGGAAATCGGTACGTTGTCGGCGCGTGTGCAGAAGTTGTCGGCTTTGGCGGTGAACGGGGCTTTGGCGGCGGCGGCGGGCGAGAAAGGCGCGCTGCCGGAGAGCATGGAGGCGATTCAGGCTCTGGCCAAGGGGGTGTTTGTCACCGACGACGAGGGCAATGTGGTGGCTTTGGATGCGGACGGCGACGTGGTGTTCGGCAAGGACGGCAAAAGCCCTTTGCAGGCGGGCGAGTGGCTGGACGGTCTGAAGGAGCGGATGCCGAATCTGTTTGCCCAACCCAAGGGGGCGGGCGCGGGCGGCAGCGGTACGCGGCACGGCGCGGCAGGCAGGCTGGGCGGTACGCAGGCCGAGCAGGAGGAATATTTCGCGCAGAAATACGGCCTGCCGGCTTCTTAAAATTTTTTTCAATCAAATTTAGAAAGGACAAAACATGGCATTGAACCAAATGCAGGTGTTCAACGAATACATTATGCCCGCCACTATCGAGCAGCTGGCGCAGATGATTCAGAAATTCAACGAGGCGTCGAACGGGGCGATCCGTCTGACGACCAAGGGCTTTACGGGCGACTTTTTGCAGGAGTCGTTTTTCAAATCGCTGTCGGCGGCGCAGCGGCGCGTAGACCGCTACGGTGCGAACGGTGCGGCGGCGGCAACGGATTTGACGCAGTTGAAGCATTCGAGCGTGAAAATCGCGGGCGGTATCGGGCCGATTGCGTTCGAACCGTCGCAGATGACTTGGCTGCAGCAGCCGACGGGGCGGGGTGTGGCGGTGGCGTCGCGCTCTTTGGCGGAACTGATGCTGAAAGACCAGTTGAATACGGCCATCGGCGCGCTGGCGGCGGCTGTCGGCAACCGGCCGGAGGCGGTGAACGATGTGTCGGCCACTAAGGGCTTGGACTATGTCGCCATCAACGGGGCGCATGCCAAGTTCGGCGACCATTCGGGTAATTTGGTGGCGCAGGTGATGAGCGGCGCGGCCTATCACAAGCTGATCGAGCGCAATCTGACCAACGCGCAGCAGTTGTTCCTTGCGGGCACGGTGCAGGTGGTGGATTTGCTGGGTAAGGCGGTGATTGTGACCGATGCGCCCGCGCTCTTTGCCGCCGCGCAGTCGCCCGCTCCGGCGAAGTTCAAGGTGCTGTCGCTGGCGGATTCGGCGGCGGTGGTGAGTGACGGCGGCGATGTGGTGTCGAACGTGGAAACGCGTAACGGTAACCAGCGCATTGTGACGACTTTGCAGGTGGACTATTCCTTCGGGCTGGGCTTGAAGGGCTATTCGTGGGACGAGTCCAACGGCGGCAAGTCGCCCGACGATGCGAAGCTGTTTACCGGCACGAACTGGCAGATGGTGGCATCCGATATCAAGCAGACGGCGGGCGTGCTGACGGTGGCCGACGCGGGCAAATAGGCCGTCTGAAACGGGAGGCCGTCTGAACATCTGTTTTCAGACGGCCTTTTAAATGAAAATTTTTAATGAAAAAAGGAACTGAATATGAACTGTAAATGCGGCAGTAACTGCACCTGCGACCCCTGCAATTGTGAAAAAATCGAAGAATCCGACAACATCCCGCCCGTAACCGTTATCGGCCATAGGGGAGGATTTACCGGCGGATGGACAAACTGGAATTTGGGAGGTGGACACAATGATGCCGGGTTGGGCGGGCCGTACGCATACCCGCCGGAGAAACCGGAGAAACCGGAAAAACCAAAGAAAAAATTCAACTGCCACGGCTTCAAAGGATTCGGCACGGATAACGACCGCCATATCCGAGAGTCCGCGCAAAAAAACGGCGTGGACGAAAAAGCCCTGCGCGGCTTTGTCAAAAAGGAAAACGGCTGGACGGGCAAGGATTCCTATACCGGCGCGGTCGGAGTCGGTCAATTTACGGAGGCTACATGGAACGGTTTGATAGACAAACACGGAGGCGGCAAACTAGGCATGGTTAAAGTCGGGGCAGCCAACAAAGGCAAAGCCAACGACCCGCGCCGCGACAACCGCATCAACACACTGGCCACCGGCCTGCTGATGAAAGTGAACGGTGAAAAACTGGATAAGGCCGGTGTGGAGAAAACCCCGGCCAATCTGTATCTGGTGCACAACATCGGCCCGGGTGTGATTCCGGCACTCAAAGGGCAGAAAGTCGGAGAGAATACATTGAAGTCCATGCGGACAAACGGCATGAAAAAGGGCGAAACCGTGGCGCAGTTTTTAAAACGGCAGGGCGATTCGTTCTTAGAACACTACGACATTGCCAACCATGACGACTGCCGTTAGGATAGGCATTTTCCGAACTTGGAGAGCGCCATGAAACTGTCCGCCGCCTTATTCGTATCGTTTGCCTTATCCGCAGCAGCTCAGGCCGAAGACTACTCGGGCGAGTGGATCAAGAGTACCTGCATGCTCAAAGAACGCGGCGGCGCATGGCGCAAAATGCCCTGCCGCACTGTGAATGTGGAAATCAGCAGGGCTTCATTGGTCGACAAGTTCGTTTTGGACGGCAAGCAGTTTTATTTGGGCATAAACGAGTGGGATCAGCCTGCGGAAATCTACCTCGCTCCAAAAAAACGCCATCTCGACAATCTCGACAAACGCTTTGCTGCCGTCAAGTTTTACCTCACGCCCCAACTCAAACCCGCAGGCGACGCGCTCGGCCTGCCCAACGTTTGGCAGTGCTTCCGCCAGAAGCGGGGGAAATACACGCTGTGCGAGTGGCAGCAGTGAAATGAAACGGATAAGGCCGTCTGAAAGTTTTCAGACGGCCTTTGTTTTGGCTGTAATACGGAAATACGAAAGGAATTACTATGATGGAAAAACCTGTTTTTTACGAAGTGCATCCGGTTTCGCAGGAGCGTCGCGCGGCTTTGCTGGCGGCTGGTTATCGGATTATTGATGCGGTGTTCATGTCTGCCGGTTACGAGAACCCGCCCGACCCGCAGACTGCCGAAAGGCCGTCTGAAAATGGGTTGACGGTGGCACAGTTAAAGGAGGAGCTTGCGGCTTTGGGTGTGTCCGTTCCCGCCGATGCGAAGAAGGCGGATTTGGAAGCACTGCTGGAAGCGGAGCTTGCCAAGCGGGGCGGCGGCGGTGATTAGGGTGTTTGTTTCCGCCGCCGAGGTGTCGGCGGTGCTGCCTGCGGGGGCGGATGGGGAGCGGGCGGCGATGATGGCGAATCTGTGGCTGTCGCGGCAGGCTTTGAAGCCGTTTGATGTCGTGCCGGAAGGGGTGAAGGCGGCGGCTTTGGAGTTGGCGCGGATGGCGCATGAGGGGCTGTTGTATGCGGATACGCAGTCGGGTTTGTTAGCGGAGACGGTGCGGGCGGACAGTGTGAGTGTGAGCCGGTCGTTTTCGCCGTCGGCCAAGGCGGTGTCGGGGCGGATGCGGCTGGTGGCGGATTTGCTGTCACCGTATCTGGACGGTGCACGTTTGGGCAATGCGGTGTTGTTGGCGAGGTTGTGATGAGGGTTTTGCTTCAGGAGCGGCTGGCGGCGGCTTTGTCGGGCGTTTTGGCCGATGCGGTGCAGGATTTTGTACTGCGGCGTACGGTGAAAACGGCGGACAGGGTGCGCGGGACGTTTGTGGAGGCGGTGGAGGAATACCGTGGGCGCGGGTTGTGCCGTTTGTCGTGGTCGGCGGTGGAGCGCAATGCGCTGGGGATTCCGGCGACTGACGGCAAGGCGGTGGTTTTGCAGTCGGAATGCGCCGTTGCGCCGAGGCAGGACGATGTGTTGGACTTTGGCGACGGGGCGTGCCGTATTGTCGAGGTGCGGCAAGACCCGGTCGGGGCGGTGTGGACGGTGCAGTACCGGAGGGTGTGAGATGGCTTGGGACAGGAAACCGGATTTGTTCGCGGAGTTGGTCGAAGAGGAAGCGGAAAAGCGTTGGCGTGCGTTTGCTCTGACCTGTCTGAATGCGGTGGTGCTGCGTTCGCCGGTGGATACGGGGCGGTTTCGCGGCAGCCATACGGTGTCGGTGGGGCAACCTGATTACGGGCTGACGGAGGCGGAGGACAGGACGGGGACGCTGACTCTGGATGCGGGGGCGGCGGTGATTCGTGGTGTGCCGAAGGGGGCGTTCCCGCCCGTCTATATCCAAACGAATCTGCCTTATGCGGCGCGGCTGGAAAACGGGTGGTCGCAGCAGGCGGCGGACGGGGTGTATGCGGTGTCGTTCAATTATGCGGTGCAGAAATTCAGATGACGGAATATGAGTTCAGGCAGGCGGTGTCTGCCTTGGTTTTGCAGGCGGGCATTGTGGCGGAGGCGGCGGTGGATGTGCCGAACGGTTCGGGGTTTTCGCCGCCGCGCGGTTTGTGGCTGCGGCTGGGCTTCAGCGGGGCGCAGGGTTTGTTTGCGGGCTTCGGCGATATGCCGCTGACGCGGCGGACGGGGCTGGTGACGGTGCAGTGTTTCGCGCCTGCGGCGGAGTATACGGGTGCGCTGGAAGAAGCGGCGGGCGCGTTGGTGCGGCTGCTGGAATGGCATTTCGCACCGGGCTTTGAGTTGCAGGCGGCGGAGACGGCGGATGTGGGGCTGTCGGACGACGGTTTATGGTGGCAGAAGAATGTGCGCGTGCCGTTTTTGATTAAGGCCGTCTGAAAACCCAAACGGGACTTTCAGACGGCCTTTGTTTTGACTGTTTTTTTATGAAAGGAAATACCCATGAGTTCGGGTGCGAAGCAGAGTCTTTATATTGTGGCGGAGGCGGCGGCAGGTACGACGCCGAACAATCCGAAGTGGGCGACGCTGCCCTTTAAGGCGCTGTCGCTGGACGGTGCGCCGAATAAGACGGAGTCGGATACGGTGGTTGACGGGCGCATCGGGCGCGGCAGTTATATCACGGGCTTGGAAATCGCAGGCGATATTGAGGCCAATGCGTCGTTTGCCACGTATGACGCGCTGCTGGCGGCGGCATTTTTCAACGAGTGGAAGACGGACGCGCTGTCGGTCGGCGAGGTGCGCAAGACTTTTTCGGCGGTGCGTGCTTACCGGGACATCGGCAATTACCATACGTTTAAGGGTTTGCATGTGGCGAAGTTCGCGCTGGACATTCCCGAGGAGGGGCTGATTACCTTTAAGTTCACGATGGCGGGTTTGGAGCGTTCGCAGGCTAATGCCGCGCCTGCGGGTACGGTGGCCGCTGCGGCTTTGGCGGAGGAGTTTACCAATGTCGGGGTGGGCGAAATCACGCTGGACGGTGCGCCGCTGCGCGGGGTGGCCTGTGTGACGGCCTTTTCGTTCGAGTTGGACAACGGGATGAAGGCGCAGAAGTGTTTGGGTGCGGGTTTGTCGGCGGGCAAGCAGTTGGAAGGCCGTGCGTCAATCAGTGGTTCGTTTACGGTGGCGTGGTCGCAGAAGTCGGCGGAGATTTACGAGAAGCAGTTTGCCAACGGTAAGCTAGCCTTGGTTGTTCCCTTTGGCGATGCGGCGGGCAATAAGTATGAGTTGTCGCTGCCGGTGGTGACGGTGAAGGGTTCGCTGCCTTCGGGCGGGGCGGACGATTTGTTGAGTACGCAGTTCGAGTATACGGTTCAGGATGTGTCGCCGGTGTTGAAACGGGTGGCGAAACCTTAAAGGAGTGGGAATATGGCTTTGAAGATTGTGAAAAAGCCCGAAGCGGGGGCAAGGTGGTTCGGTTTCGAGCAGGACGGGGAGGTGGTGGCGCGTTTTCTGATCCGTCCGATAGACGAGCCGCGCTATCAGGTGGCGCAGGAGCGTTTGCAGTTGGCGGTGCGCGCGGAGGGTTCGGATATTGCGGGGATTGCGGAGGACGCACAGCCTTGGGTGTTGCGCGATGCGGAGGCGGTGGCGCGTTATCTGGTGGCGGACTGGGAGGGTTTGGAGGATGCGGACGGCAACGCCCTGCCCTACTCGCCCGAGACGGCCTGTATGGTGTTTTCGCAGTCGAAAACGGGGCTGGTGCTGTGGTCGTGGGCGAAGATGCAGGCGGAGGCTTTGCAGGCGGAGTTGTGGCGAGAAGAGGACGAGGCGGTAAAAAAGCCGTCGCATGGTACAGGTGGCGGGCACAAGGGCAGTCGCAAAAGCGCAAAAACGTCCGCGACTACCTGAATCTGCCGCAGGAGGCGGCGCCGGAATATTCGTATCTGGCGGATTATCTGGTCGCCGCCTACGCGCAAATCGCCCGCGCCCGCCGCTACGAGCAGGGTGTGCCGCTGCCGCTGTCGCCCGCCGATGTGGCGGCCTTTGCCGATTACGCGGATGTGCCGGTGTCGCGGGCTCTGCTCAACCGTGCGGTGTTTGCGATTGACGATGCGGCTTTGGCGGGGGTTTAGAGGCCGTCTGAAATCCTTTCAGACGGCCTGAATCTGCTATGCCAAGGGTACGGCCAGAGGGACGACGAAGTCGTGCGGGGTTTGTTCGGCGTGCCACAGGTCGTAACGGCTCTGCATATCCAGCCACATGCGGCTGCTTGTGCCCAGCAGGACGGACAGGCGCACGGCCATGTCGGCGGATACGGCGGCTTTGCCGTTGAGGATGCGCGAGAGGGCGGCGCGGGTGACGCCAAGGCGTTTGGCCGCTTCGGTGACGCTGGTTTCGCCGAGGTATTCGCGCAGCACTTCGCCCGGATGGGCGGGGTTGTACATTTCCATGATGTCTTCCTTAGT
>CAMURX010000041.1 GCA_947097615.1 uncultured Neisseria sp.
CGCTGGCCAAACTCGCCGCGCTCAAAGTCCACCCGCGCGAGCAGCAGGAAAACGTTTATCTCTTGGAAAAAGCCAAACGTCTGTACGAAGAATATCTCGGCGACCAGCGCCAAACCATCGGCCACGCCCTCGCCCAATTCGAGCGCGTGTTAGAGAGCCAAGACCCCGCCGCCATCCGCCGCGCACAAAAAGAGTTCGGAGATTTCCTCGCCCACTACGACGGCGGCTGGCTGCTGTAAGGCCGTCTGAAAGCAATCTCTGTCTGCACCAAAAGGCCGTCTGAAACCAAAAATGCTGTTTTCAGACGGCCTCCCACCGAAAGCCTGTTATGTCCTGCTGGCAAATCCTCCACATCGAGCCGACCAACGATACGCGCGCCATCCGCCGCGCCTACGCCAAACTTTTAAAAACCACCCGTCCCGACGACGACGCGGCCGCCTATCAAACCCTGCGCGAAGCGTTTGACGAAGCCCTAGCCATCGCGCCCTATCTGGCAACCGATGATGAAGACGACGACTGGTCGTTTGACAACGAAACCGACGCAACAGGCCGCGCAGACGGGCAGCCGTTTTCAGACGGCCTTAGCGAAGCCAACGACACGGCGATGCCGTCTGAAAACGCCGACCGCATCATCCGCCACATCCAAAACATTCACCACCAAGCGGGCGGACGCGGCCTGCTCAAACTGTGGCCGCCGATTGCCCACCGCATCGCCGCGCTTGACGAATACGAGCGCGGCGAAGTGCTCGGCTACTTGGCCGGATGGCTGCAACAGCCCAGCGGCCTGCCGAAAAAACTGCAAAAACGCTGGCAGAAAGACTACGGCCTGCCCGCCGGTCAGGAATATCAGGAGAGGCCGTCTGAAAACCAAGAAGACGACTTTTTTGCCGGACTGTTTATTGTCGAAGCCGAGCCCGAAGCGGGCGTGGACGCACAGGAAAGCGTGCGCGCCCTGTTCAGCCAGATAGACCGCTGGTACGACAACGACGGCATCCGCCCCGTACTCGAACATCTGGACGAAATCGAAACGGCATTCGCCGCCTTCCCCCTCGAAGACACCGGCTATCTCGCCTACCACTGCCTGCAATGGCTGCGGCGGCGGCAAATCCGCAACCCGCACCTTTGGCTTTCGTGGGCGGAATATTTCGGCTGGGGCGACTACAACCGCGCCTTCCTGTCGGGCAACCGCCTCAGCGAAGAAGAGCTGGAAAACCTCGCCGCCTACCGCCAAGACACCCTGCAAACCCCCGCCCCACCGCCGCGCAGCCACGAAAGCGAAGCGGAACTTTCGGCGCAGCTGGCCGCGCAGTTGGAAAACTGGTTTGCAGAAGGCGGCGATAAAAAACTGACGGAATGCTGGCCGCAAACGCGCGACCTGTTCAACCGCTTCCCGCTCGGCTCGGCCGACAGGCTCTCCCGCCAATGCGCCGCCTTCCTGCACAACCGCGTCGGCGCGCCGCTGGTGTGGCAGCGCTGGGCGAAATATTTCGGCTGGACGGCCGACAGCTTCCCCGACCTGTTTTCCCCCGAAGAAACGCGACTGCTGGCCGCAAACGCCGATAGCGAAACCGCCGATCCGTCCGAACGCCTCTTCACCCTGCTCGACAAGCTCGCGGCAGAAGGCAGCAGCACCGCCCTGCTGCAACAGCGCACGCGCATCGAAACCCTGCTGCACGAGATACCACCCGAGGCAATCGACGCCGTTTCAGACGGCCTTGCCGCCTTTTTGCGCGAACGCGGCCTCGACAGCCCGCAGCTGTGGCTGTTTTTTGCCGACAGCTTCAACTGGTTCGCCCCGTTCTACCGCCATCTTCTGGACGCAGGCGAAGCGGCGGAACTCGAACACTGGCGGCGGCTCGAAGCACAGGACTTCCCCGCCGCCGCCTTCCTGCCGCCGTCGTGGCCGGAAGCCGTGTCCGCACACGCCGCCGGCCTGATCCGCCGCATCTGCCGCACCTACTGGCATGAAGGCAGCGGCGGCCTGCTGGCAGCGTGGCCACAGTTTTCCGACGAAATCGAAAATGCCGACTACGAAGACTACGACACCGTCACCGCCTTCCTCTCCTGCTGGCCGCACCCGCAGCGCCTGTCGCGCCGCCTGCTGCTGCTTTGGCAGGAACACTACGGCACGCCCATACCCGATGCCGACGTGCCGCGCCGCTTCGCCGAAACGGAAGAAGACGGCGCAGACGGTTTTTCAGACGGCCTCGGCTTTTCAGACGGCCTCGAAGCCGATCACATCTTCGCTTTCCTGCAAGAATGCAACGACAAGGACGGCAGCGCCGCGCTGGTGCAGGCGTGGCCGCAAATCCGCGCCATGCTCGACGATTTGCCGCTGGGCGGCGCCGACGAAGTTTCGCCGCATTTCGCCGACTTCCTGCGCCGCAGGCGCATCACCCATCCGCTGCTGTGGACGCAGTGGGCGGACTATTTCCGCTGGCACGAAGACTTCCGCAACCAAATCCTCTCGCCCACGGAATCCGAACGGCTCGCCGCCTACCGCCGCACCGCCGCCCTTTTGGCAGGCATAGGCATAACAGGTGCGGACGATCCGTCTGCCCAAGAAACCCTTTCAGACGGCCTCGGCAACCCGCCCCGCATCATGCCCTACACCCGCGCCTTCGCCCGCTTCCTCGGCCGCAGCCCCGGTTTTTGGCGCAGCCTGGCCGCCGCCTGCGCCGTGATGGCAGTCTGGCCGGAAGTCAGCCGCGAAACCGATCCTGCCGAACGCGACGGAACCGCCGCCTTCCATCCCTCCCTCTACCGGCTGTTTGAATGGGGCGGCGAATGGCGCGGCGCCTGGCTCATCATCATCCTTTCCGCCTGCATCACCGCGGGCATCTGGTTTTCGCCGAGCGGGGGCGGCCAATCCCTGCCGTGGGGCGTGCTCGTGGGGCTGCTCACCGGCGCCGTCGTCATCGCGCTCTCCATTGTCGGCTACGGCCTCCTGCTCAGTATGCCCGACCATATCCCCTGGCTGGCAAACTGGCTGCAGACCAAATGGCCGCGCATCAAATACCACCCCAAAGCCGCGCCCCTGTTCCTCATCACCCTGCCCGCCCTACCGTCCGTAGTGGCGCACATCATGCCCGACGGGGAATACAACGGCCTGATTACCTTCTGCTGCTTCGCCGCGAGTGCCTTCTACTACTTTCCCCACTGCTTCGGCGACAGACAAACCGACGACAGCACATGGAACTGGAACTGGACGGCCGCCCTGCTCAGCCTCGCCCCCGCCGTCGAATGGATAGCGCAGGCTCTGCCCGAAAACATACGGCTCGACGCTTTGGCCGCTGTGTTGCTGTGGTTCAACGCCAACCTGTTTTTGTTTTTCGACCGCAGGGAACGTTTCGACCGCATCGCCGCCTTTATCGACCGCGCCGCCCGTTTTCAGACGGCCTCCCTGCCGCTGCGCCCCTTTGCCGCCATAGCAGCGGGTGTGTTGTGGCTGCTGCTGATACCGGCCTACACCCTGCGCGCCGCCATGAACAGGCAATACGGTCTGATTCTCGAAACCGCCGTGATTGCCGCCGTGCTGATGATTCCCCTGCCCGAAACCCTCCACCCGCACGGCCTGCTGCTCTTTTACCCCGCCCTGATGCTGGCCGCTTGGCTGCATCTGTTACTCACCCGCACCGCCCTGCGCCTGCTCGAACGCTTCCCCGCCGCATAAACGGTAAGGCAGAAAGGCCGTTCCCGCCTGCGCGGGAATGATGTTTCTGAAACCGAAAATCCCGCCGCGCACCTTGCTCCCTCTCCTGCGCCCTCGCGGAGGAGGGAACTCTGTTGCCCGACCTGTTGACTACCTCAACAATAAAGCCGTCTGAAAGCGCAGCTTCAGCGCAGCCAAAACGGAGGCCGTCTGAAAACGGAGGCCGTCTGAAAAAACCTGCTTCGCAGGTTTTTTCAGACGGCCTCTTTGGTTTTGCGCTCTGTCGGCGGGCTTATTCGGCCAGCAGGTCTTCGGCTTTCACTTTGTCGCCGTAGACGGGTTTGAGGGTTTTTTCGTAGGCGGCTTTCAGACGGCCGTCCTGTTTCATGGCGGCGATTTCGCCGTTTACCCAGTCAAGCAGCGCTTTGTCGCCTTTTTTCACGGCGGGGGCGATCACTTCGGCCGGGCCGATGTTGCCGATGCCGACTTCGTAGCCGGGATTTTCTTTCGCCCATGCCCACAGGAGGGCGTTGTCGTGGGCGAGGGCGACGCCGCGGCCGTCTTTGAGGGCATCGAAGGTTTCGGTGTTCTGGTCGAATTTCAGCAATTTGACTTCGGGGTGGTTTTTACTGAAGAAGGCATCGGCGGTGGTGCCTTTGTTGACGAGCAGGGTTTGGTCTTTGAGTTGGGCGACGTCGGTTATCTGTTTGCCGGCGGGGGAGACGACGCCGAGGGCGACTTTCATGTAGGGGGCGGCGAAGTCGACGGCTTCGGCGCGTTCGGGGGTTTGGGTGAAGTTGGCGAGGACGAGGTCTACTTTGCCGGAACGGGCGTATTCGACGCGGTTGGCGGCTTCGGTGAGGACGAATTCGACTTTGTCGGGGCTGCCGAGCAGGTCTTTGGCCATTTCTTTGGCGATTTCGACGTCGAAGCCTTGGTTTTTGCCTTCGGCGTCGACGTAGCCGAAGGGGGGCTTGTCGCCGAAGACGCCGATGCGGATGCTGCCGCGCTCTTTGATGGCGGCGACGGTGTCGGCGGCAGGGGCGGCGGGTTGGCCGCCGTTTTGGGCGGTGTCGCCGCTGCCGCCGCAGGCGGCGAGGCCGAGTGCGAGGGTTGCGCCTGCGAGCAGGGCTTTGAATTTGCTGTTGATATGCATGGTGTTTTCCTTTCGGATGTTGGTGGGTTGGTGGGGAGGCCGTTCCCGCCTGCGCGGGAATGGCGTTTCGGAATCGGGTTTTGCGGCTTCGGTTTGTCCGAAGACGTGCTTTCAGACGGCCTTTCGGGGCAATCGGTTAGGTTAATAGAGCGGCAAAGCGGTTGTAAGGCCAGGCCGTCTGAAAAGGGGTTTGCGGGGTTTCAGACGGCCTTGAAGTTTAGTAGTCCATACCGGCGAGGAATTGCTTGGCGCGTTCGGTTTGCGGGGCGGCGAAGAAGTTTTCGGGGCTGTTTTCTTCGACGATGGCGCCTTTGTCCATGAAGACGATGCGGTCGGCAACTTTGCGGGCGAAGCCCATTTCGTGAGTGACGATGAGCATGCTCATGCCTTCGCGGGCGAGTTCGAGCACGACTTCGAGCACTTCGCGCACCATTTCGGGGTCGAGGGCGGCGGTGATTTCGTCCAATAAAATGACTTCGGGGTTGAGGCACAGGGCGCGGACGATGGCGATGCGCTGTTTCTGGCCGCCGGAGAGTTCGCGCGGGTAGGCGTTTTTGCGTTCGAGCAGGCCGACGCGCGCGAGGAGTTTGTCGGCCTGCGCTTCGGCTTCGGCGCGGCTGCGTTTTTGCACTTGCAGGGGGCCGAGCAGGATGTTGTCGATGACGGTCATGTGGGCGAAGAGTTCGTAGCTTTGGAAGACCATGCCGACTTTCTGCCGCGCGGTTTGCCAGGAGACGTCTTTGCCGAATGTGCCGACGCCGTCCATGACGATGTCGCCGCCTTGGTGTTCTTCGAGGCCGTTGATGCAGCGCAGGAGGGTGGATTTGCCGCAGCCGGAGGGGCCGAGCAGGACGATGACTTCGCCTTTTTGCAGGTCGAGATCCAGCGAGTGCAGGGCGGTGACGCTGCCGTATTCTTTGTGCAGCTTGCGCACGCTCAGTAGTGCCATGTCAGTGTTCCCATTGGTTTTCCAGCCGCGCGGCCAGCAGCGACAACGGCCAGCAGCAGAGGAAATACAGTATAAAAATCAGTCCGTACACCCAAAACGAGGCGTTGGGTGCGGTGAGCAGCGAGTTTTCGATAATCTGCTGGCCGACTTTCACCACTTCGATGACGCCGATCAGGGCGGCCAGCGAGCTGGTTTTCACCATGCGGGTGAAGAGGTTGATGGCGCCGGGCAGGACGCGGCGTATGCTTTGCGGCAGCTCGATGTAACGGAAGACCTGCCAGCGGCTCAGGCCGAGGGCAAGGGCGGACTCGACCTGGTGTTTTTCGATGGAGGTGAGCGCGCCGCGCACGAGGTCGCCCATTTCCGCCACGCCCCACAGGGTGAAGACCCACACGCAGACCCACAGGCCGTCGATGTGGATGCCCGTCCAGGTGGAGAGGCCGAAGTAGAAGCCAAAGAGCCACACGAGTATCGGCACGATGCGGACGGTTTCCAGATAAAAGCGGCTGAAAAAGCGGATGACGCGGTTGTCGGCGCGCAAAAGCAGGCCGAACAGGGTGCCGAACACGCAGGAGAGGGCGACGGAAAGCAGCGAAATTTGCGCCGTCAGCAGCAGTCCTTTGCCGAGGCGGGCGAGGTTTTGTCCTTCAAAAAGCCAGTCAAACACCATATTTCGCACTCCGCACGCGGTTTTCCGCCCAACGCGCCAGCAGCGACACCGGCAGCAGGATAATCAGGTAGCTGGCAAACAGCAGAAACAGGGCTTCGTTGGTTTTGTAGTCCATGCCGATGATGTCTTTGGTGACAAACAATAATTCGGCAATGCCCACCGCGCTGACGACCGAGGTTTCTTTAATTAGAAACAAGATGTTCGCGCCGACGGCAGGCACGGCCACCGCCCAAGCCTGCGGCAGCTCGACATAGCGGAAAATCTGCCGCCGGCTCAGGCCGATGGCTTTGCCCGCTTCGATTTGCCCGGGCGGCACGGCGAGTATGCCTGCGCGTATGGCTTCGGCCATATAGCTTGCGCCGAGGAAAGTGAGGGCGATAACGCCGCAGGTGAAGCCGTCCCATTTGATGCCGACTTTGGGCAGGCCGTAGTAAAGAAAGAAAAGCTGGATGAGCAGCGGCGTGTTGCGCGACAGCTCGATATAGGCGCGGGCGGGCGCGGCAAACGGTTTGATTTTGTAGGCCGTTACCACCGCCACGGCCAGCCCGAACAGCAGCGACAGGGCGATGCCCCACGCCGACAGCGCCAGCGTGAGCTTGGCGGCTTCGGCGAATTTCGGTACGGCATTTATCAGATAAGACCAGTTCATGGCGCGGCGGTGCGGAAAAAAGGCGGCATTGTATCGCCCGCCCTGCCCCTTGCCAAATAGCGGCACGGAATAAGGCGGATGCGGGAAAAGCATATGGAAAGGCCGTCTGAAAACCCTGTTGCGGGTTTTCAGACGGCCTCTTTACATGACACGCTTATTGTTTCTTGCCGGCCATGCCGATGCTTTGGTTGGCATCACGGAAATCCACACCGCCTGCAATTTCGGCGGCTTCCGGGCCGTAAAGGCCGAGTGAGTAGCGACCGTCGCCGAAATCTTTTGATTTGGCATGGCCTTCAAAGCCTTCAAAGCCGTCGGAGCCGTCGGGGCGGGCATTCAGCTGCGCCTGTTCAAGCGTAATATCTTGTTTGCCTGGCAGGCCGGTAATGCTGCCCTGGCCTGTTTTGCTGGCGAAATCAACGGTGTAATCGAGCTTGCCGTAGTCTTTTTTGCCGTATCCGGCTTCGGCAAACGCACTGCCTTTATAGTTGGCCGTACCGGTTTGCGGAATGTTGGTGGCGCGCTGACCCTGAATGCTGGCGATCTCCAATTTATTGACTACATCTGGGCGATTGTTACCGGCAGCATCTTTTGCGTGAGTCGGAACCAGCCCGACTACGGCAGAATAGTTCTGTTTGTAGAGCAGAAGTTTGCCGCCGTCGGTGCTGCCGTTGCCCGTTTTGCGCTCATAGGCCAACTCGGTAATCAGATCCTGTTTTTTGAAACTGATGTCAAATTTGTCGCCAGAACGGTAGGTTTTACTGCGCTCAGCGCCTTGTTTTTCGTCATCGGTAATCGTAATAGAGGATTGGCTGTCGGGCAGCAGGGTGTTAGACAGCGATGGCTTGAACCCCAGTTCCTTATAATTGCCGTTTGCCTTCGGTTTGAGCGGATCAGTTATCGCGTCAGCCAAACCTTCGCCTGCGCTGCTGCAACCGGCTAATGCCGCAGAAGCGGCAAGAATGCAGAGAATATGGCGCTGTTTGTGTTGTTTCATGGCATTATCCTTTCATACACCGTTAAAAACGGCTACATTATAACGACGATAATAATAAAATATTGACACCGTCTATGCACCAAATCGATTTACACAATAACCGGCTGATAACAAATTCAAAATATTCGATATAAGACACAAATCCTGTCAGCATCCGCACCTAATAATGCGCCCTCCCAGAGGCCGTCTGAAACCGCAGCGCCGCCTTTCAGACGGCCTGAGTTTTGTTTACAATGCCTGCCGAATGTTTACATTGGACACAAAGCCGCAATGACATCGAAAACACAAAACGACCGCCGCGACTGGCGCGCGCAGGAAATGCTGCTGCTGCAACAGGTTATCCGCAACCTCGGCCGCGACGACGGCGCACACGACACCGCCCTGTACATCATGCTGCAACTGATGAGCGAATTTTTCGGCCTCAACCAAGGGCGCATCGTCCTGCAGCACCTTAACGACGAAAACGCCTCCATACGCTACGCCTACGGCATGTCGCCGGAGCAAACCGCACGCGGCGTTTACGCCCCCGGCGAAGGCATTACCGGCACCGTCCTCAAACACGCCCACATGATAGTTGCCGACAACGTGCGCGACGATCCCCTCTTCCTCGGCCGCAGCGTCCTGCACAGCGACATTCCCGCCGAACAGACCATGTTCATCGCCCTGCCCGTCAGCGCTATGAACCGCACCTTCGGCGTTCTCGCCTGCCTGCGTGCCCGCTACAGCCCGCGCGCCCTGCACGACGACATCTCCCTGCTCAACATCCTCGCCACCCTCACCGGCCAGCTCCTCTACATCCACGAAAACAACGAAGCCCGCCGCCTGCAACTGCAAAACCAAAACCGCAAACTGCGGCAGACCCTGCAATCGCACAGCCGCCGCTACGGCATCGTCGGCTCGTCCGCCCCCCTGCTCAACGCCGTCAGCGAACTCGAACGCGTCGCCCACAGCAACGCCAACGTCCTGCTGATAGGCGAAAACGGCACCGGCAAAGAAATGTTCGCCCGTACCCTGCACACCGCCGGCCGCCGCGTCGGCCAGCCCTTCATCAAAGTCACCTGCGGCGGCCGCGACGAAGCCGAATTCAGCCGCGAAATCTTCGGCGAAGGCGACACCCCCGGCCTGCTCGAACAGGCCGACGGCGGCACCATCTTCTTCGACGAAACCGCCGCACTCACCGCCGACCAGCAAACCCGCCTGCTGCGTGTTTTGCAGGAAAACGCCGTCCGCCGCCTCGACGGCGGCAAAGCGCGCAAAACCAACGTCCGCATCATCACCGCCACCTGCCGCGACCTGGCCGAAGAAGTCGGACAAGGCCGCTTCGACCCCGACCTCTACTACCGCCTCTACGTCGTCCCCATCCACCTGCCCGCCCTGCGCGACCGCCGCAGCGACATCCCCGAACTCACCGCCTACTTCATGCACCGCATCAACCGCGACAGCGGCAAAAACGCCAACCTCAGCGCCGAAGCCGTCGAACAGCTGCAAAACCACAACTGGCCGGGCAACGTCTACGAACTCGAACAATTCCTCACCGAACTGGCACAGCAGAGCGACAACCACATCATAGGCGAACAACAAGTCTGGCAGCTCCTCAACCGCCGCGCCGGCAAACCCCTGCCCGTCGCCGCCCGCAAACCCGCCGGCCGCAGCCGCACCGCCTTCGCCGTACAGGGCAACCAGGCACGCCCCTACCTCCAGGCCGATTCGCACCCGCTGGAAAAAATCGAACAAACCCTGGCCTACTGCCGCGGCAACAAAACCCAGGCCGCACAAATGTTGGGCTTGTCTACCCGCCAGCTTTACTACCGGTTGGAGAAACTGAAACAGGAACGGGAAAAGAAAAAGGCCGTCTGAAAAAAACGGCGGATGGTCTGCACGCAATCCGATATGGAAAACACATGCAGACATCCGCCGGATTTTTGGCACAACCGGTAACGGTTGGAAATATAGTGAAACAACACGGAAAGATACAAGGCAAGCAAATCGCAGACAATAAGGACATATTGGGAAATTTTCTTATCATTTACAATATCTTATTAAACCGCCCTCTTTGAGCCAAGGCGAAGCAACGCCGTGGATTTTCTATTTTGTTTCTCCCTAGGGGCTGATTGTCAACAGACCCTATATAAAGGGGGAAGCACGAAATATCACAAGATACAGAGACAAAAAACAGCCGTTTGAAACGGCTGTTTTTTAATTTTTGGTCGGAGTGAAAGGATTCGAACCTTCGACCCCTTGCACCCCATGCAAGTGCGCTACCAGACTGCGCCACACTCCGACTTGGGAAGCTGTGCATTATATAGAACTTAACCGTTTCCGGCAAGTGCTTTTTCGATTTTATCCGACAAAGCAGCCAAACCCGTTTTGATTTCTTCCGCCGTAGCGGCAGGGCGGCCGTCCGCATCCAAACCGTTATGGTTGAACGCATCGATAAAGGGCGCGAAAGTGTCCCGCAGTTTTCTGGTTTTCACTACATCCGCACGGGTGTAGTGATCCGCACCGTAGCCCACCACAATGCCATGTTCCTGCTGCCATTGCGCGAACTGCTTCGGACTGATCTGCGCCAACTCGCACAACTCAGCCAAGCTGAAATAACGTTTCGCAGGAATCGGGGGTAAATCAACGTTGGCGCTGCTTGTCATAATAATGCTCCACCATGCCTTTCAATTTTTGGCTGGCATGAAAAGTCACCACGCGGCGGGCACTGATGGGTACTTCCTCTCCGGTTTTCGGATTGCGGCCGGGACGCTGCGGCTTGTCGCGCAGCTGGAAGTTGCCAAAACCCGAAATCTTGATTTCCTCACCGCGCTCCAAAGTGCTGCGGATCTCTTCAAAAAAGAGTTCGACGATTTCTTTGGCGTCGTTTTTGCTTACATTGCTTACTTTATCGACCAAAATATCGGCCAATTCGGCTTTAGTCAGTGTCATTTGCTTACCTTTTTATTGTAACGGACGCGGATTTTACCAATTTCCGCGCAGATTTCAAAACATATTCAATAGATTAAGCACGCAATTGCGCGCCCACGGCCGCCGCCGCGTCCACCAGCTTGGCCATTACCGGCTCGACGGCTTCGTCGGTGAGCGTGTTTTCCATGTCCTGCAGCAGCACTTTCACCGCCATGCTCTTCATGCCTTCGGGCAGGCCGGTGCCGCGATAGACGTCAAACAGCGCGATTTCCTGCACCAGCGGACTGGAAACGGTTTTCAGGCTGCTTTCGAGTTCGGCGTAGGACACGTTTTCGGGCAGCACAAAGGCCAAATCGCGGCGCACGGCCTGGAATTTGGACACGGGCTGATAATGGGTTTTCCCGCGCTGCAAAACCGCGGCCATATCGATTTCAAACACCAGCGGCGCTTGCGGCAGGTCGTATTTTTGCAGCCATTTGG
>CAMURX010000042.1 GCA_947097615.1 uncultured Neisseria sp.
GCGCCGATGTCGAGCGCGTGCGAGCCGACACCCATCAGGTGGTTCAGGATGCGCGTTACCTCGGCAAACATGGTGCGGATGTATTTGGCGCGGATGGGGATGTCGATGCCCAGCAGTTTTTCCACCGCCAGGCAGTAGGCCTGCTCGTTGACCATCATGGAAACGTAGTCCAAGCGATCCATATAGGGCAGGGTTTGCAGGAAGGTGCGGGTTTCGGCCAGCTTTTCGGTGCCGCGGTGCAGCAGGCCGATATGGGGGTCGGCGCGGACGATGGTTTCGCCGTCCAATTCCAAAATCATGCGCAATACGCCGTGGGCGGCGGGGTGCTGCGGGCCGAAGTTGATGGTGTAGTTTCTGAGTTTAGTGGCCACCGTAGTTCTCCTCGCGGACAACGCGCGGGGTAATCTCGCGCGGCTCGATGGTAACCGGCTGGTAGATCACGCGTTTTTCTTTTTCGTCGTAACGCATCTCCACATAGCCGGAAATGGGGAAATCCTTGCGGAAAGGATGTCCGACAAAGCCGTAGTCGGTCAAGATGCGGCGCAGGTCGGGGTGGTCGTTGAAAATAATGCCGTAGAGATCGAAGGCTTCGCGCTCGTACCAGTCGGCACTGTTGTAAATCGGGGTAACGGTTTGGACAACCGGAAAATCGTCGTTGTCCGCCCATACGCGCACGCGGATGCGCTGGTTGTTTTTCACCGACAACAGCTGGCTGACTACGGCAAAGCGCTTGCCCTGCCATGCTTCGTTTTTATAAGTGCTGTAATCGACGCCGCACAAATCCACCAGCAGCTCGAAATGCAGCTCTTCGTGGTCGCGCAGGGTAGTCATAATGTCGATGTAGTGCTCGGGGCGGCATTCGACGGTTACTTCGCCGAAAGCCAGCAGCACGGCGCCGGCCTTGTCACCCAACAGCCGCTGCACGGCGGCGTGCAAATCGTTTACATGCATGGCGTGCTCCTAGTTGCGGGCGATGGTGTAGGTGCGCTTGATTTTTCCCTGAAGCTGAATCAGGCCGTAAAGCAGCGCTTCGGCGGTGGGCGGGCAGCCGGGAACGTACACGTCCACCGGCACGATGCGGTCGCAACCGCGCACCACGGAATAGGAATAATGGTAGTAGCCGCCGCCGTTGGCGCAGGAACCCATAGACAGCACCCAGCGCGGCTCGGCCATCTGGTCGTACACGCGGCGCAGCGCCGGCGCCATTTTGTTGCACAGCGTGCCGGCAACAATCATCAGGTCAGACTGGCGCGGCGAGGGCCTAAAGATAATGCCGAAGCGGTCAAGGTCGTAGCGCGCCATACCGGCGTGCATCATCTCCACCGCGCAGCAGGCCAAGCCGAAAGTCACCGGCCACAGCGAGCCGGTGCGCATGTAGTTGAGCACGGTATCCGCGCTGGTGGTGATGAAACCTTTATTCAAAACGCCTTCTATTCCCATTCCAGCGCACCTTTTTTCCATTCGTAAACAAAGCCTATGCCCAAAACGGCGATAAACACCAGCATCGGCCAGAATCCGACCATGCCCAAGTCTTTAAACACCACCGCCCACGGGATCATAAAAGCCACTTCCAAATCAAAGAGAATGAAGAGTATCGCCACCAAATAGTAGCGCACGTCGAACTTCATCCTTGCGTTTTCAAAAGCCTCGAAGCCGCACTCAAACGGCGCGTCTTTCTCGGCGTAATGGCGCTTGGGCCCCAGCAGCGTGCCCAAAGCCAGAAACAGAATGCCGGCGGCCAGGCCGATCAGCATAAAAACCAAGACGGGCAGGTAATTTGCCAACATAGCGTCACACTCGAATCATTAACAGATAACGTAATCAAACGGCTGCCATTTTAGCCAAATCAGACGGCAATTTAAAGAGCGCGATTTCAAAATCGCACAAAAAAATCCAATAATTTCAATAACTAAATGATAATAGTTACTATTAAATTATGTTAAGAAGATTTTGTCTCTCCTCTCCAACCAACTGCCGCACAGCCACATTTTTTTTCCGTTTTATCAGAACACCTCACAGCTTTGCCCGACACAAACAAAGGCCGTCTGAAAAATTTTCAGACGGCCTCCAAGCAAACGCCACGTACATTAATGAAGGTTGATATTGCTCTTCACATTAGTTGAGTTATGTTCGTCGTCATGCGAATCTTGCGGAACATTCGGCTCGTAACGGCCATCATCCGACATATTGTCCAAATCGTGACCCGGCTCGGAAGCAGTGTCACCCACGCTGATGCTGGTAGTGTTTTCCAAAATAATGGCCGACGCAAGGTGCTTACTGGTGCGGTATACCATCGCCAAACCTACTTCTTCGGCAGGAATGGAGAGGTATTTCACCACGCTGCGACTGCCATCCTTACCCTTTTGCAAATCGGTCTTGATTTGGCGGCTGCGTTTGTAAAGACTCAACACCGTACCTTTATCCAAGCCGTCGTCTTCACCCTTGTTCAGCGTAATGGTTTGGAACTGGGCGGCTTCGCTGATACCGTCAAAAATCGAAACCACGCGGGCATCGATATGTTGGCTAGGCGCATGAGGCATCATATTGAAACTGTCGCCACTCTCGTCCATTTTCAGCAGGAAATCGCCTTTGCGGATTTCGGATACGGCCTCTTCAACTACCATCGGCTGTGCAGTCTGCGTCGGCAGTTTTACCAACGGATGAACGCGTGTGTAGTACTCGTTGTCCGGCAACACCTCGGCATCCGCCTTGCTGCGGCCGTCCAACGCGCTGTTCGTACCGGCCAACGTGCTGACTACGCCGCTGAACACCACTTCCTGACCCAAATATTTCTTGGTTTCGGGATCGGTAATGTCTTTGCGCGCACGGTAAACCAAATAGCGGCCGGGCTCGGTAATCTCATAGGCGTACACACGGTCGCCTTTCGAATACAGCATACGGCCGTCAGGACCTTCAACCAAGCGCGGCGCATGCTGCGTCTGCATCTGGTCGATAATCTGCGGATGCTGCATAAACATGCGGTAGAAATTCACATTGATGGCTTGGATGCCGTAACCAGAGCTGACCTCGCGCACACGCGGCGACAGCTTGATGGTCGGAATACCGTCCGAACCGGCGCGATGCTCTACCGAAAGGCGAGGACGGCCGTTAACGTAGCGTAAAACCAACACTTGACCCGGATAAATGCGGTCGGGATTGCGGATTTTGCTGCGGTTCGCACCCCAAAGGCGGTTCCACTGCCAAGGACGGTACAGATATTTGCCCGAAATTCCCCACAAAGTATCGCCCTGTTTCACAACATAGCGGGTTGGCGCATCGGGGCGAACCTTCAGCGCGGCAGACATTGCCGGGGCGGAAATAGCCAAGCCGGCGGCACAAAGCAGGGTTATAATACGTTTTTGCATGACACTCCCCTTGAAATTCATTCACGCAGTCATCATTAAAAAAATACAAGTAGCAATACAAAACAAAATTGCCTTGCCGATTTATCGCATGATTTTACCACTCTTTACGGCAAACCACATAGCGTTAAAATTATTCTGCATAAACACCCGCAAAACCCATCGAGAACGAAATGGCTTTACTGAACATCCTCCAATATCCCGACGAGCGGCTACACACGGTAGCCAAACCCGTTGAAAAGATTGACGAACGCATTCAAACGCTGATTGCCGATATGTTTGAAACCATGTACGAGGCGCGCGGCATCGGGTTGGCGGCCACGCAGGTTGACGTGCACGAGCGTGTGGTGGTGATGGATTTGAGCGAAGACCGCAGCGAGCCGCGCGTGTTCATCAACCCCGTGATTGTGGAAAAAGACGGCCAAACCACTTACGAAGAAGGCTGCCTCTCCGTACCCGGCATTTACGACACGGTAACCCGCGCCGAGCGTGTAAAGGTAGAAGCACTTGACGAAAAAGGCGAAAAATTCACTCTCGAAGCCGATGGCCTATTGGCCATCTGCGTACAGCACGAACTCGACCACCTGATGGGCATCGTGTTTGTCGAACACCTCTCGCAGCTCAAACAAGGCCGCATCAAAACCAAGCTGAAAAAACGCCAAAAACACAATATGTAAACGCACACAGGCCATCTGAAACCGCACCGCCGCTTTTCAGACGGCCTGAACTTCTTTCAAGCCGCCACCATTGTCCGCCCTGCCCGCGCGAAAGCGGCTTCACGCCGAAATCCGACACAAAGGCCATCTGAAACGGCCGCTGCAGACTTTGCAAAAATTCTTATCCGCCCAACCCATTCAGACGGCCTCTATACCACGGACAAGGCCGTCTGAAAATTTCCACAAGGCCACACCCATGAAAATCATCTTCGCAGGCACGCCCGATTTTGCCGCCGCCGCCCTCAAAGCCATCGCCGATGCGGGTTTCGACATCCCGCTTGTGCTCACCCAGCCCGACCGCCCCAAAGGGCGCGGAATGCAGCTTCAGGCTTCGCCCGTGAAACAGGCCGCACTGGAACTCGGTTTGCGCGTCGAACAGCCCGAAAAACTGCGCGGCAACGCCGATGCGCTCGCCCTGTTGCAAAGCGTCGGCGCAGACGTGATGGTCGTCGCCGCCTACGGCCTGATACTGCCGCAGGAAGTATTGGACACGCCGCGCCACGGCTGCCTCAACATCCACGCTTCGCTGCTACCGCGCTGGCGCGGCGCTGCGCCCATCCAACGCGCCATCGAAGCGGGCGACGCCGAAACCGGCGTGTGCATCATGCAGATGGACGCGGGCTTGGACACCGGCGCAGTCGTCAGCGAACACCGCTACGCCATCCGCAACACCGACACCGCCAACGAAGTACACGACGCATTGATGGCCATCGGCGCGGCCGCCATTGTCGCCGATTTGCAACAACTTGAGCGCGAAGGCCGTCTGAACGCCGCCGCCCAGCCCGAAAACGGCGTTACCTACGCACAAAAATTAAGCAAAGAAGAAGCACGCATCAACTGGCGCGAACCGGCCGCCGCCATCGAGCGCAAAATCCGCGCCTTCAACCCCGTCCCCGCCGCGTGGACGCAATATCAGGGCAAGCCGCTGAAAATCTGGCGCGTCGAAACAGTCAACCAACAAGGCCGCGCGGGCGAAGTGTTGTCCTGCACTTCAGACAGCCTCGTCATCGCCTGCGGCGAAGGCGCGTTAAGCATCAAAGAATTACAACCGGCCGGCAGCAAGCGCATGGACATTGCCGCCTTCGCCGCCGGCCGCCATATCGAAACGGGCACGGTATTGGAATAACGGTTCAACACGAACCAACATCGGCAAAGGCCGTCTGAAACGCCGTTTCCCGTTTCAGACGGCCTTTTGCTTCCCCAAACAAATTGCGTAATTACAAATATGTACTTACAATATCGTCAGTACAAAAACGTAATGACAGGAGTACATCATGGACGGCATCCTGACCATCCGCATCGACAACGACATCAAACAAAAAGCCGCCGCCAACGCCAAAGCCTTGGGTTTGGACTTGTCGGCCGTTACCCGAATGCTGCTGACCCAGCTTGCCGCCAAAGCCGAGCTGCCCGAAGGCTTGGCGCGGCCGAATGCCGAAACGCTGGCCGCCGTCGCTGATTTGGAGCGCAACGGCGGCACGCGCTATGAAACCGTCGAAGATTTGATGCGCGATTTGGGGTGGTAATGTACACGCTGGAAATTTCCAACAAATTCAAGCAAGACAGCAAACGCTACCAACACGACAAGGCCGCGCAACAGGCCGTCAAAACCGTTTTGGACTTGCTCGTATCGGGCGAACCTCTGCCCGCCAAATACAAAGAGCACCCGCTTATCAGCCATTACGTCGGCTATCTCGAATGCCACGGCAAACCCGATTTGCTGCTGGTTTACCGCCGCGACCAAGCGCGTAAAACCATCCTGCTCTACCGCTTGAGTTCGCACGCCGAATTGTTTGGCTGAATATTGTGTTCAGACGGCCTTGGGCAATTTGCCGTTAACACACATCTTTTTTAACCACTTTGCACATAACACCATGAAAAAACTTATTCTTCTCATCGCCGTATCGGCAGGAATTTGGCACTTTTACAGCCACGAAATCCAAGCTCTTTGGCAAAAAAACAAACCTGCCACGCTTTCCGCCATCGAAAACAAAGCCAAACCCAAGCTGAAGAAAAACAATACGTCTGCCCAAAAATTCCGCTGCGACGGCCGTACGCACTGCTCGCAAATGACTTCTTGCGAAGAGGCCGAATTTTTCCTGCACAACTGCCCCAACACCAAAATGGACGGCAATCACGACGGTGTACCGTGCGAACGCCAATTGTGCGGCAGGTAAGTTGGGTTAAAGACCCAACAAACAGATGATTTAAAGGTTTTGTTGGGTCTCGACCCAACCTACACCTGCTTCGCCACATTTGACCGCAAAGCAGCGAAACTGCCGGAACAACAAGGCGGGTAACCTCAAAAAGGCCGTCTGAAAACAAAAAATCATCATGAAATTGACCCATACCTTTACCCTCGACCAAAAAACCTTCCGCGTTTACGTGCCCGAAAACGCCGCGTCCGACACGCCGCTGGTGCTGACTTTTTTACAGCCGCACGAGGCCGACGCGCTCGCGGCGCTGTTTTCAGACGGCCTGATGCTGCTTGCGCTCGACGAGGCGGATTGGGAACGCTCGTTCACGCCCTGGCCTGCGCCGCGCGTGTTTAAAAAGGCGGCCGATTTTAGCGGCGGCGCGGCGGATTATCTGGTTTGGCTGACAGACGCGCTGTCCGACATCGAAGGCCGTCTGAACCTGCGCCCCCAATGGCGCGGCATCGCGGGCTACTCGCTGGCCGGTTTGTTTGCCGCCTGGTGCGCCTATCGGGAAAGCCCGTTTGGGCGGACTGCCTGCGTTTCCGGCTCGCTGTGGTTTGACGGCTGGACGGATTTTGCCGCCGTCAACGCTATGCCCAAGCCGCCGCAACGCGCGTATTTCTCCATCGGCGACACGGAAAAAAACAGCAAAAACCCGCGCATGGCGGCAGTAGAAGACCATATGCGTTTCACCGAAAACCTGTGGCGCGGGCGCGGCATTCAGACGGCCTTTGCGCTCAACAGCGGCAGCCATTTCCACCAAGTCCCCGAACGCCTCGCCGATGCTGTGTCGTATCTGGCAGAGGCCGTCTGAAACCCCGTCTGCCGTATAATCGCCGCTTTTTCGTCCCCTTCGTCTTTTCAGACGGCCTCACACTGCAAAAGGCCGTCTGAAACCCTTGCAAACAGGAATCCCGTTATGAGCATGGCTCTCGCCCAGAAACTTGCCGCCGAAACCGCCGCTGCCGTGGCCGCAGGTCAAAACCTGCAAGATGTGTTGGCGCGTATTCGTGCCGCGCATCCCGATTTGAGCGCGCAGGAAAACGGCGCGCTGCAAGACATTGCTTACGGCAGCCAGCGTTATCTCGGCAGCCTCAAATTTATGCTCGGCAAGCTGTTGAACAAGCCGATTGACAATCAAGAGCTTGAAAGCCTGCTGATTACCGCGCTCTACCAGCTTCATTACACGCGCAACGCGCCGCACGCGGTGGTGAACGAGGCGGTGGAAGCCGTCGGCCGCATCGGGCGCGGGCAGTACCGCTCGTTTGCCAACGCCGTGTTGCGCCGTTTTTTGCACGAGCGCGACAAGCTCGCCTCGTGGTGCAAGGCCGACGATGTGGCGAAATACAATCTGCCGCGCTGGTGGCTGGCCTATCTGCAAAACCATTATCCGAAGCATTGGCACAATATCGCCGCCGCGCTGCAAAGCCATCCACCGATGACGCTGCGCGTCAACCGCCGCCACGGCAATGCCGAAAGTTATCTGGCCAAGCTCGCCGCAGCGGGCATTGAGGCGCGTGCGCTTGACGATTACGCGGTAACGCTGGCCGAGGCCGTGCCGGTCGGCAGCCTACCCGGTTTTTCAGACGGCCTGGTGTCGGTGCAGGACTTCGGCGCACAGCAGGCAGCGTATCTGTTGCAGCCGCAAAACGACGAACGCATCTTGGATGCCTGCGCCGCGCCGGGCGGCAAAACGGGGCATATTTTGGAGATGGCCGATTGCGGGATGACCGCGCTCGACATCGACGCAGGCCGTCTGAAACGCGTGGCCGACAATTTGAGCCGCTTGGGCTTTCAGACGGCCTCGCTGGCCGCCACTGACGCGCGGGATTTGGCTTCGTGGTATGATGGCAGGCAGTTTGACGCGGTGTTGGCCGACGTACCCTGCACCGCTTCGGGCGTGGTGCGCCGCAATCCCGACATCAAATGGCTGCGCCGCCCCACCGATGCGGCCAAAACCGCCCGCCAGCAGGAGGATTTGCTCGACGCGCTGTGGACAACGGTCAAACCCAGCGGGCGCATGCTCTTGGCCACCTGCTCGCTCTTCACCGAAGAAAACAGCCTGCAACTGCAACGCTTCCTCGCCCGCCACGCCGACGCCTCCTGCTCCGACCCGCAGACCCTGTTGCCCACTCCTTCCCAAGATGGCTTTTTTTACGCACTTATCCGCAAACGCCCGTAAACACGCCCGCACAGCAGCCGCCCTACTCTGCGGCGCGCTGCTGCTTTTGCGGCCGTCTGAAGCCGCCGCCGAAAGCATCGCCCCCACCCGCAGCGCGGCCGTGCTCACCGAAAGCGGCCAGCTCGACATCAGCAGCCGCTTCCACACCGAGTTGCCCGACCAGCTCAAACAGGCTCTGCAACAGGGCGTGCCGCTCTACTTCACCCTCAGCTACCGCCTCTCCGCGCCGACCATGGCCGCCTACAAATTCAAGCTCGGCCAACTCGTCAGCAGCGACAACGACGTCGCCTACAAACTCTCCTTCCACCCGCTCACCAACCGCTACCGCGTCACCGTCGGCACGTTTTCCACCGAATACTCCGGCCTCGACACCGCCCTGCGCGGCATCGGCGCCATCGCCAACTGGCGCGTGCTGCCCAAAGGCACGCTCGACGACACCGACGCGCACGAAGTGAAGGCCGAAATCCGTCTGACGCTGAGCACCGCCCAACTGCCCAAGCCCTTCCAAATCAACTCGCTCACCGCCAAAAACTGGCAGCTCGATTCCGGCTGGAAAACCCTGTCGGTCAGCAAAGGCTGAACCATGCACCGCCGCTATCTGATTTTCTTCCTGCTGGCCGCCGCACTGGTGTACGGCCTTACCGTCGCCACCAACAGCGGCAGTCCGCTCTCCGAATACTTCTGGCACCTGATTGTCGCAGGCGGCCTGATGGTCGCCGTGCTGCTGGCCATGCTGCTGCGTTACGGCTGGCTGCTGCTGCGCCACAACCAATACAATATGCTCGGCTCGCGGCTGGCGCGGCGGCTGGCGCTGATGTTCTGCCTAGTAGCCGTGCTGCCCGCACTCTTTCTCTTCGGCGTGTCGGCGCAGTTTATCTCATACAGCATCCATTCCTGGTTCGGCAACGACACCGCGCAGGCGCTCGAAAGCAGCCTGACCCTCAGCAAATCCGCCCTCGACGCCGCCCTTGACGACAGCGTGCGCCGTGCCGCAGGCCTGCAAATCGAAGTCATCAGCGCCGTTTCCATGGGCGGCGATGCGGCGCAGACCGTCAGACAGAGCCGCGAAGCCGCCGCATTCGGCCAAACCGGCCTCTACCGCCTTGCAGACAACAGCACGCAAATCATCTCCAACCCCGCCGCCCTGCCGCCGCCGCAGCCCGACGGCGATACGGCCGCGCGTTTGAAACAAACCGGCTCCGCCCGCAGCGTCGCCAGCATCAACGGCAAACTCTACGCCGAAGGCTGGCTGCCGTTGCCGCCGCAAAACGGCCGCGAGCAGGCGCTCTTTTTCAGACGGCCTATCCCCGACAACGTCGCCCGCGACGCCGAACTCATCGAAACCGCGCGCGGCAAATACGCCCAGCTCACCTACGCCCAGCAGGGTCTGCAAACCTTCTTCCTCATCACCCTGCTCGCCGCCGCCCTGCTCTCCGTGATGCTGGCGCTGGTGATCGCCCTCTACTTCTCGCGCCGCTTCATCGAGCCCATCCTGTCGCTCTCCGAAGGCGCCAAAGCCGTGGCCGAAGGCGATTTTTCCCAACGCCGCCCCGTCTACCGCAACGACGAACTCGGCCAGCTCACCCGCCTGTTCAACCACATGACCGGGCAGCTCGCCATCGCCAGCGACGCCGAAAAGCTCAACCGCCTCAAACAGGAAGCCGCGCGCCACTATCTCGAAACCGTATTGGAAAGCCTGACGGCGGGCGTCGTCACCCTCGACCACGAAGGCCGTCTGAACACCTTCAACCGCAGCGCGCAAAACATTCTCGGCCTGCCGTTGCCGCCGCTTTCCGGCCGCCGCTGGCGCGATTGGCCGCAAGACGAAACGTCCTGCGCCCAACTGGCAGGACTGTTCCAAACCGTCCTCGACACCGGCGCGCAGGACAAGCCCGTTCAGACGGCCTATACCGGCGGCGGCGAACCGCGCATTCTCCTGTGCAAAGCCGTCCCCCTCCCCGAAGACACCGGCGGCGGCACGGTGCTGGTGTTCGACGACATCACCCTGCTTGTGCGCGCGCAAAAAGAAGCCGCCTGGGGCGAAGTCGCCAAACGCCTCGCCCACGAAATCCGCAACCCGCTCACCCCCATCCAGCTCTCCGCCGAGCGGCTGGCGTGGAAACTGCAGGACAAACTGGGCGAACAGGACGCGCAAATCCTCATCCGCTCCACCGACACCATCGTCAAACAAGTGGCCGCCATGAAGGAAATGGTGGAAGACTTCCGCAACTACGCCCGCTCGCCCGCGCTCAAACCCGAGCCGCAGGATCTCAACCGCCTCATTGAAGAAGTTTTGCTGCTCTACGAAGCGGGCGCGTGTACATTTGAAGCCGATTTGAGTAATATACCCGCCACCATACAGGCCGACACCACGGCGATGCGCCAAGTGCTGCACAATATCTTCAAAAACGCCGCCGAAGCCGCCGAAGAAGCGCCGCAGCCGCTTGTCCGCATCCACACCGCCGTATCCGAAGGCAGCGTCGGCCTGACCGTTGCCAACAACGGCAAAAGTTTCACCGGCGACATGCTCATCAACGCCTTCGAGCCTTATGTCACCGACAAACCCGGCGGCACCGGCCTGGGTTTGCCCGTTGTCAAAAAAATCATCGAAGAACACGGCGGCCGCATCAGCCTGTCCAACCCGCCCGAAGGCGGCGCCTGCGTCAGAATCACCTTACCCGCACTGGTAGAAAGCGACCATGAGAAGTAACGACATCCTTATCGTAGACGACGAAATCGGCATCCGCGACCTGCTGTCCGACATTCTGCAAGACGAAGGCTACACCGTCGCCCTCGCCGAAAACGCCGAAGAAGCACGGCAGCTGCGCAACCAGACCCGTCCCGCCATGGTGCTGCTCGACATCTGGATGCCCGACTGCGACGGCATCACCCTGCTCAAAGAATGGGCGAAAAACGGCCAGCTCACCATGCCCGTCGTCATGATGAGCGGCCACGCCAGCATCGACACCGCCGTGGAAGCCACCAAAATCGGCG
>CAMURX010000043.1 GCA_947097615.1 uncultured Neisseria sp.
ATGAAGCGTACCGCGCCGCTGTCCACCGCCTTTTTCGCCTTTTCCGCCAAACTCAGGCCGCGGTATTCGCTGTTCGGCTCGATGCCCTGCGGCTTGGCATTCATGGCGACAAACCATTGGCTGGTCAGCATCGGTTCAATCACTGAGCCTGTACGGTCGCCTTTCGGCGTCATCAGCTTGTGCGGTTTGATTTCCTGCAAAAAGCCCTGTTCTTTCAGGTCGGCAACGATTTGTTTGCGCGCGGCAAAGCGGTCCAAGCCTGCGTATTGTTCAGGCAGCCTGAAACCCGGTTGCGCTTCGCCTTTGTAGTTGAACACTTCGGCGTCTGCCAACACTTTTGCCGTTAAATCAAACACATTGATTAAACGGGTGTCGTGGCGTTTGCCCACTTCGTAGTCGTTGAAATCGTGCGCGGGCGTGATTTTCACGCAGCCTGTGCCGAAATCTTTTTCCACATATTCGTCGGCAATCACGGGAATGGTGCGGCCGGTGAGCGGCAACACCAGCTCTTTGCCGATAAAACGCGCGTAGCGTTCGTCTTCGGGATGCACGGCCACCGCCACGTCGCCCAGCATGGTTTCGGGGCGGGTGGTGGCGACGATAAGGCCGTCTGAACCGTCAACCAGCGGATAGCGGATGTGCCACATCGAGCCGTCTTCTTCCACGCTTTCCACTTCCAAATCAGACACCGCCGTGCCCAGCACCGGATCCCAGTTCACCAGCCGCTTGCCGCGATAAATCAAGCCCTGCTCAAACAGGCGCACGAATACTTCGGTAACCGTCTCGGCGCGCACGTCGTCCATCGTGAAATACTCGCGTTGCCAGTCGGCCGAGCAGCCGACGCGGCGCATCTGCTGCGTAATCGTGCCGCCGGAAATGTTTTTCCACGCCCACACTTTTTCCAAGAATGCTTCGCGTCCCAAATCGTGGCGCGACACGCCCTCGGCGGCGAGCTGGCGCTCCACCACAATCTGCGTGGCAATGCCCGCGTGGTCGGTGCCCGGAATCCAAGCGGTGTTGTAGCCTTTCATGCGGTAATAGCGCGTGAGGCCATCCATAATCGTCTGGTTAAACGCGTGCCCCATGTGCAGCGTGCCGGTTACGTTGGGCGGGGGAAGCTGGATGGAGAAACTTTCGGGGCGGGCGAAATTGGCGGCGAAATAGCCTTGTTTTTCCCAGTTTTGATAGTGTTTGGTTTCGATTTCGGCGGGGGAGTATTTGTCGAGCATAGTAGGTTTCTGTATTGATTTGAAAACAGCGGATTATAGCGCAAAGGCCGTCTGAAAAAAGCAATCCCCAAGCGGCGCGGCGCTTGGGGATAGGAGTTTGGGAAGTGGATAATCACTGTTTCAGGGATTTTCTGTTTTTTCGAGTTGTTTGAGCAGGCGGTGGTAGGTTTCGGCTTCCTGTTCTTTAAGCAGCTTGAGCAGATTGTAGTCGCGGCCGTTTACTTTTTCCAAATCGACACGTTCGATGTGCACCAGGCGCAGCAGCTCACGCACGGGCTTGGGCATATTGCGGCCGGATTCGTAGCGGGAACCGCCGGATTGGGTAACACCAATTTTGCTCCAGAATTCGCTTTGGTTCAGGCCGAGTTTTTTCCGTATGTCACGGATGTTTGACAGTTGGGGAAATGTAGACATTCTTAACTTCCTTAACAAATAACAGACTTTTTTCTTAATGCGGTGCGGAAATCCGACTCTGAGGAACGGTTTCCTACCCATTTTCACGGGTGGGGATTATAGAGACGGGATATTCGGATTTAAACCATGTTTTCAATAACCTAATCAAAATTTAAAATCTATATGACTATGTCAACCAAAACATTTAATTCCGATACTTATCCATACCGAAATTAATCATTACAAACAAATCCTATCCGAACCAAACCGAATCTTGCGTGCAAGTATAAAGTAACTGCGTCGAAAACAAAAGGTTATTTTTTAGAACAAACGGCGTAAATCAGTATAAATAAAACAATAACGCCGTGTGACTATACCAACACGGCGCTCTGTTTTTTACTCTGCTTAACGTTTTGTTTTCTCTGCGGCTTACGGTTTGCCGCTTGCGGGGCTGACAGTTAGGATTTCGTATCCCGTTTCGGTCACCAGTACTTCGTGTTCCCATTGGGCGGAGAGCGAGCGGTCTTTGGTGACCACCGTCCAGCCGTCGGCCAGGATTTTCAGATGGCGTTTACCCTGGTTGATCATCGGTTCGACGGTGAAAATCATGCCGGGTTTCAACACCAGCCCCTGCCCTTTGCGGCCGTAATGCAATACCTGCGGTTCGCAGTGGAATTCGCGGCCGATGCCGTGGCCGCAGAATTCCTGCACCACGGAATAGCCCGCGTTTTCGGCCACCTGCTGACAGGCATGGCCGACGTCGCCGAGCGTGGCGCCGGGTTTGACTTCGGCGATGCCCGCCATCATGGCTTCGTGCGTCACGTCGATCAGGCGGCGGGCGACGGGGGAAATCGTGCCGACGGCGTACATACGGCTGGAATCGCCGTGGAAGCCGTCTTTTTTGATGGTGACGTCGATATTGACGATGTCGCCGTTTTTCAGCGGCTTGTCGTTGGGGATGCCGTGGCAGATAACATTGTTGACGGACGTGCAGCAGGATTTGGGATACGGCGGGTTGCCGTAGTTCAGCGGCGCGGGATAGCCGCCCTGTACGTTGACGTGGTAGTCGTAGATGAGTTTGTCGATTTCGTTGGTGGTGACGCCGGGTTTGACGAATTGGCCGATGTAGTCGAGCGCTTCGGCGGCCAGGCGGCCGAGTTCGCGCATTTTTTCGATTTCTTCGGGGGTGTGGATGATTACTGCCATAGCGGTTTTGCCGTTTATCAATCAATAAATAATGAGGCGGCGATTATAGCGCGAAACGGTAAAGGCCGTCTGAAAGCGGGGTTTCAGACGGCCTTTTGCCTGCGGCGGCTCAGGGGCGGAAGGAGTCGGTTTGGCAGACGAAGCGGTAGGCGCCGATGGCGAAGCCGTGGCGGAAATAGAGGCGGTGTGCTTCGGCGCGTTCGAGACCCGCATCGGCGGCGGCATGGATTTGCGCGATGTTTTCCGCCTGCGCGAACGCAGCCACGGCTTGCAGCAGCAGGCGGCAGCAGCCGCGCCCGCGCATCTGCGGCACGGTAACCAAATCGTCGATCAGAATGTGTCTGCCCGCCGAGAGGCTGGTGGCGGTGCGCAGGCCGCACACGGCGACGGCGTTGTTTTTGCCCGCTTCAAACACGCCGAACAGGCGGTAGCCTTCGGGGCGCTGGCCTTTGTCCACCTGTTCGGCGAAGTGGTTGGCATCGGTCAGCTCGGGGCGCAATACGCTTAACGCGGGGAAGGCCAGTTTGGTGTCGCCCGCTGCAATTTCGCGCACGATCAGGCTGTGTTCCGCCTCTGTTGCGGGGGCGGGCTGCGGCGCGGGAGTGCTTTGTTCGGGCACGGGCGCTGCAGCGGGCGGCTGTTCGCGCGTCAGGGCGGCGAGGCCGTCTGCATCGAGCACCTGCAAATCGTTGTCGGCGGCAAAGTCCATCAGGAAGCGGAACATCGGCGGATTGATGGTTTCCAACCTCGTACCCACGGCGACGCTGCGCACTTTGCCGACAAGAAGCGGCCGCACCCATTCGTGGTAGGACAGGCGGTTGCCCTTGTCGAACGACGACAGGATGCCGCACAGGCGTTCCGCCCAATCGCTCGGACGGAAAACTTTGCCTTTGCAGGTTGTGCCGTAGATAACGATTTCGTCGGGGTTGGGGGTGAACATCGCGGCCTCTTTTCTTTATTTTTCGCAGACTGTGAGGGGGCGAATTATAGCGCAGGAGGAGGACAGGCGCAGCCGCGCGGCAAAGGCCGTCTGAAAGCGGATCTCCAATGAAGTTGGCACAGAAAACGCGTTTCAGACGGCCTTTTTGTTCCGGTGCGGGAAAAGTTACGGAGGCTTGGAAACGCCGTTTGCGTGCAGGCGGGAGCGGCCTTTGCCTGCACGGATTCGTCACACGGGCTCAATATAACGGCATCCGTTTCCGGCGCTTCCTTCGCTGGGACATTGAGGCCGTCTGAAACGCACCCGCACGGTTTTAACTTCGTGAAATCCTTGCCTTCAGACGGCCTGAACACGGCGCGGCAACGGAGCGGGAACGCGTTTTCAGACGGCCTTAAAGTGTTCCCACACCGGCCGGCATCCTTTCGGCAACTCGGGACACGCGCCGAGGATGCCGCCGGAGAAGTCGCCCAAGCGGTGGAAATCGCTGCCCGCGCTGGCGAGCAGGCCGTAGCGTTCGGCCAGCAGGGCGTAGTTGAGGCTGTCGTTTTTGCTGCAACTGCCGCTGTGCACTTCGATACCTGCGCCGCCCAAGGCTTTGAATTCTTCAAACAGGCGGCGTTTGGCGGTGGCGGAGAAGCCGTAGCGCATGGGGTGGGCAACCACGGCCAGCCCGCCTGCGCCGTTAATGGCAGCCACGCAGTCGGCCAGCTCTGCCCATTGGTGCGGCACGGCGCAGGATTTGCCGTCGCCCAGATATTTGGTGAACGCCTGCTGTTTGTTGCGCACATGGCCTTGTTGGATAAGGAAATCGGCAACGTGGGTGCGGCTGACCATTTCAGGGTTGGCGGCCAGCGCGAGTGCGCCTTCATATGCGCCGGTGATGCCTTTTTTCTCCAGTTTGGCGGCGATGGCTTCAAGACGTTTCAGACGGCCTTGGCGCACGGCGGCGAGCAGGTTTTGCAGCGCGGCGTTGTGCTCGTCGAAATCAAGGCCGACGATGTGGACGGTGTTGCCGTGCCACGTTACCGAGACTTCCACGCCGCTGACAAAGCGCAAACCGAGCGCGGTGGCTTCGGCGCGGGCTTCGGCGAGGCCGCCGGTGTGGTCGTGGTCGGTGAGCGCGAGCAGGGTGCAGCCGTTTTGATGGGCGAGGCGCACGACTTCGGCGGGGCTTAGGCGGCCGTCTGAAACGGTGGAATGGCAGTGCAAATCTATCATAATGTACTTTCAGACGGCCTCATTATTTTGATTTTCCAACTGTTTTTGCTGTGCGTCGTAGGCCGCTTTTTCACGGCGGTAGATTTCAAAAGTGCAGGCATCGCCGCATTCGCTGCCGCAGCATTCCCAGTCTTCAGGGCGCACGGGTTCGGACAGTAGGCTTTCAGACGGCCTCATATCAGGCTTCGGAGTCGTATCCATCGGCAATCTCCAGTATCGCGCCGTCAAACTCAATCACTTCGCCGCCGCGTATTTTCGCCGTTTTGCGCGTTTCCACTTCGCCGTTGCGCAACACGTTGCCCGCCGCAATCAGCATTTTCGCCTGCCCGCCGCTGTCGGCCAAACCGGCGATTTTCAGCAAATCGCACAGGGCGATGTATTCTTTGTCTTCCAAGTAAACGACGGTTTCCATAGGTAATCCTTTTTGAAAATGAACGCATTATAGCTTATATAAATATAGGCGTCGGCTTGACGGGAAAAATATGTTCAACTATGATTCGTTTAATATATAAAATTTCTTATATATTCAACTCAGGAGATGAAACCATGAAAAAAAACGTCGGTACGGTTGACCGCATTATCCGCATTATCTTGGGCTTGGCCTTAATCATTGCCGCCGCCACGGGTGCAATCGGCTGGTGGGGCTGGATAGGCGTCGTGCCGCTGGCCACGGGGCTGATGTCAAGCTGCCTGCTGTACAGCCTGCTCGGCATCAACACTTGTCCGGCGGATAAAAAATGAGCGCTGGAAATCTGCCGCGCATCGGCGCAGACGAAGCGGGCAAACTCGGCGGCAAAGTCTTGTTTGTCGATATCCGCAGCGCGGCCGAATACCGGCGCGAACACATCGCCGAGGCCGTCTGCATGCCCGCAGCCGAATTGGCCGCAAAACCCGATGCCGCTGCAAACGCCGATACGCTGGTGTTTTACTGCCTGTCAGGCATGCGTACCGCGCAGGCGGCGGCAACGCTGGCCGCAGCGGCAAACGGGCGTACGGCCTATATTCTGGACGGCGGCCTGCAGGCCTGGAAAAAAGCCGGTCTGCCCACCGTGGCCGACCGCAGCGCGCCGCTCGACATCATGCGGCAGGTGCAGATAGGCGCAGGCTCGCTGGTGTTGCTCGGCATCATCGGCGGCGCGTTTCTCTCGCCCGCGCTGTATTGGCTCGCCGCCTTTGTCGGCGCAGGGCTGCTCACGGCGGGGCTGACCGGGTTTTGCGGCATGGCCAAAATTCTGGCGCGGATGCCGTGGAATCGGCTTTGAAGCAAAGCTGGTACAATCCGTTTCCATGCTTTCAGACGGCCTTTTGCGCAAGACCCAAAGGCCGTCTGAAAACGTTTTTCCGATTTAAAAACACGCACAAACCCACATTAAAATGAACACCGAAAATCCCCCCTACGAAGAAGCCGCCGCCTTTTTAAAACTGCTGGCTAATCCCAACCGTTTGGCCGTGTTGTGCAGCCTGCACGATGCCCCGCGCAACGTAACCGGGCTGGCCGAAGCCGTCGGCCTGCCGCAGGCCGCCATGTCCGCCCAACTCGCCCTGTTGCGCGAAGCCGGGCTGGTGGCCTGCGAAACCAACCACCGCGAACGGCTCTATTCGATTGCCGACCCGCGCGTTGCCGCCACCATCGATTTGCTGTATTCGTTTTTTTGTGCGGACGAAACGGCGGGCAGACGGGACAAAGAGGCCGTCTGAACGCCCTGCCCTGCCGAACGGGCATGATTTTTCGGGGACAATGCAAAAAAGGCCGTCTGAAATCGTTCAGACGGCCTCTTCTTATTTTCTGCCTCAGGCAAACAACCAATGCAGAATCTGTATCAGCACAATGGTGCAGACGGCGGCGACGGTGTCGTCGAGCATCACCCCCAAGCCGCCTTTGATGCGGCTGTCGGCCCATTTGACGGGCTGCGGTTTGGCGATGTCGAAAACGCGGAACAGGATAAAGGCCAGCAGCCACCAACCGAAACCCTGCGGCACGCAGGAAAGCACCAGCATCATGGCAGCAAACTCGTCCCAAACGATGGCGCGGTGGTCGGTCTGCCCCAGTTCGCGGCTGACGGTGTCGCAGATGCGCACGCCGATGGCAAACAGAATCAGCGCCAAAACCAGCAGGGCGGTATGGCTCATGCCCATTCCCAAGAGCAGGCCGGAGACGAAAACGGCGGGCAGCGTGCCGAATGTGCCGGGGGCTTTGCCGGAGAGCCCGGTGCCGAAGCCGAGGCCAAGGATGCGCACGGGGCGGCGCATCATCCATTCCCAAGAGGGAGCGGCGGGTTGTTGCGTTTGCGACATGGTTTTTCCTTACGTAAAAATGGTTTGAACAATCGGGCGTCGTGCCCGTACGTTGTGCCGCCGTGTGCTTTGGCTTTCCCTATCCGTTTTCCCGCACCGGGAAACCGGTTCTGTCGGCGCTGTATTTTCACTTCGTCGAAGCCTCGTTTTCAGACGGCCTTTATGCCGTACAGGCGTGGCAAACGGGGCGGACAGTGCGGGCGGCGGCAGAGCGCGATTATAGCTTTTCGCGCCATGCGTTCAAACCGTTCGGATGCGTTATGCGGCGTTTATCCTGCGGTTTGCTGATGTGGAACAAAAGAAAACGGGGCTTGCGCCCCGTCGTTCGGAATCCGTCAGATGACTTCCAGCACGAAATACTGTTTCAGTTTTTCGTAAACCTCGTCGCTGACATTGATACAGCCGTTGGTCATGATGCGGTCGGCAGCCACGGGCGACTGGATGCGCTCCAAGCGGCGCTCCGACGGTTTGAGCGTCCAGACGCGGTGCAGGGCAAACAGAAAATCCTTTTCCTGCTTGAAACCGATGATGTCGCCGCCGTAGCCGCGTTTGTCGGTTTTGTAGATTTTCATGTCGAACAAGCCTTTCGGCGTGGTTTTGCCGACCAGAACGGGATGGCATTGGCCGTTGTCGGCAAAACACAATTCGGCTTTGGCGGTATCGACCACGACTTTGCGGCTCTGCTTGAAAGCATCAATGCTGCCGGAAGCGGAAGCGGTAACGCTTCCTCCCAGCAGCATCACAAACCATAAGGTTTTCAGCATAAACCCTGCTTATTGGCGGATTTTCTTGGCCGGAGCGGCTACCACTTCGCGGATGATGACCTGCGGCTCGGCTTTGGGCGGCTCGGGCTGGGGCGGCGGGCATACCGCGCCTTGCGGGAATACGGGATTCCAGTGGAAGCTGCGGGCGAATTTGTGTTTGTCGAAAATCACTTTGTACTGGCAGGTGGTTATGCCGTCCACGCCGGAGGTGTTGTCGGGATCGACTCCCACGCCCGGGGTGTAGAAGTGGAACAGGTAATCCCATTCGCGCACGCCGTACATGCCTTCGTCGTAGTGCGGGCGGCCGAGAATTTTGTAAATGTCGTCCTTAGTCAGGCCGGGACGCATTTGATCAAGCTCGTCGAAAGTCGGGAATGTGCCGCGCTTGTTGTTGAATGTCAGGGAATAGGGTTTGGGGAAAACGGGGTTGTCTGTAGTGCCTTCCGCCGTGATTCTGCTTTTGGTCGCACAGGCAGACAGCAGGCAGGCAACGGCGAGCGCCGCACCTGTTTTCAGAAATTGGGCTGTTTTCATTTGATTTTATCCTTTTGAATTTTGTTTTCAGACGGCCTGAAAGCCTCAGGCCGTCTGAAAACCCGGTTGCTATACAACAGTCGGAACTATTTTACACGATTACCATTGGTAGCCCACGGCAGCAGTGCCGCCGACATGGCCGCGGGAGTTGCCGGTGACCGTACCTTTGATGATCCAGTTGCCGCCGTCGGAGATGCTGGAATAGCCGATGGCGTAACCGCTCGCACCGCGGTACACGCTGCCGCCGACAGCCATCATGCTCTTACCTGGCAGGTAAGCCTGCGGCAGACCGGCAACCGCCATCGCCGCAGCCGTACCGGCTTTGGAGTCAGCCGCTACGTCGTCAATTTTCTTGTTCAACCGGTTGCCCAGATTGACCACTTGGTTGTTGACGTTTTGGTTGATGGCTTGGTTGGTGTAGTACAGCTGGCTGCCGTTGATGGCATCGGTGCTGTTGGCGGAAATCACACCTGCGGCCACCCCCTGAATCTGACGGGTTTCGGTCGCGTTGCCGACGCTGACAATGCCTTTCGCATCTTTCACGCCTGCAACATTGGCATCATTCGCACCCAAGTAGGTGTAGTTGCTTGCACCTGCAACAACCTGGTGTACACCGGTGGTGGCATTGGTAGTCGAACCGGTTTGGGCGAAGCTGGCACTCCGATCACCTAAGAATACAGAGTTCGCTTTAGTCTGGTTAACATTGTTACCCAATACAAATGTTCCGTTTGTATTGATGGTATTGTTATTACCAACGCTATAGCTGTTTGCTCCGTTGATAATGCTCGGGGCACCGATTGCGCCGGAATTATTGCCTGTTACCTTGTTGCCGGTACCGATGGAAATCGCATTCTTACCGATAGCCTGAGCACCTTTACCGATGGCGATACCGTTTTGACCTGACGCCAAAGACTGGCTGCCCATCGCAACAGCATCCGTACCTGTGCCTTTGGCCTGATAGCCGACGGCAACGGCATATCTGCCGGAAGCACTGGAGTCTACGGTATTGGTTGCCTGGTCAATTTGCGCCTGACCGTTGTTCACGTGGAAGAACTTGATACCCTGCTCATTCATATTCTGAATGGCGGAAATAACCGAGTTGTTCACAAATTCTTTCTGGTTGGCAACATTGTAAGTTTTCAGAGCCACTTTACCAGCATCAGTCAGCTTACCGTTTTTATCGATATATTTGTTGTCGTTACCGCCCAAGATCTGTTTGTAGTTGTTGGAAATATTGGTCACATTGGATTCGACTTTGGTCAAATCGCCAACGGTGGCCGCATTATTCCACTCGGGAGCTTTCTCGCCTTCGGCTTTAATTTGGGCAACTGTTTTACCGTTCAAACCGCTGGCAACATTGGTAATCTGCTTGCCGCCGTTGCTCAGACCGTTTGCGGTCAGGTTCACGGTGTTGTTCGGATTACCGGTGGTCGGCGATTTGATGGTAACGCCGCCGTTGTTCACGGTGGTGTTGCCGGCGGTAACGCTGTCCACGTTCAGATCGCGTTTGAGGGCGACATTCACACCCGAAGCGTCGGCTTTGGTGGTGATGTTGCTGTCGCCGGTTACGGCTACCTGGCTGCCCAGTTTCTTCACGCCGGTTGTGCCGGTGTCGCCGGTGAAGGTCAGGCCTTTGGTGTCCAGCGCGTCTTTCGCGGCCGCACCTTTGGCGATGTCGGCTTTGGTTTTGGCCGACAGATCCACGGCGTAATCGGTTACGTTGTTGGCGTTTTTCTTGCCTTTGGCAACGGTGAGGGCGGTAGAGCCGGCCGAAACGCTCGCGCCGTCGGCATTCACGGTGTAAATGCTTTGGCCGTTGCTGCCTTTGGTTTCCACAACGCTGGCAATATTGGTGCCGGCTTTGACTTCGGTTTTCGCCGCTTTCACCTGGCCGACGTTGGCTGCATCGGTGTTGTTCACACCGGCGGCAACGTTGGTGATGGCTTTGTTGCCGGCGTTGATGCCTTTGGCAGAAAGCGATACGCCGCCCGCAGTGAAGCTGTTGGCTTTCAGATCGTTGGCGGTGGCCACTTTGTAAGTGGTGCTGCCGTCTTTGTTCTGAGTCGGGGTAACGACAATGTTGCTGCCCGCTTCAACTTTGTTGGCCGCTTTCGCTGCCGCCTGGTTCAGCTGGTCGACATTGACGGCATCTGTTCCTTTCACACCGGCTGCAACATTGGTAATTTTGTTGCCGCCGTTGTTCAGACCGTCAACAGTCAACTCAACCGGTTTTTTGCCTGCAGATTTCGGGGTGATAGTCACACCGTTGCCACCAACTTTGGTCACGTTACCCGCAGCGTCTTTAAACTCGGCACTGGTCAGGTCTTGCAACTCTTTGGCCAGTTTGACATCCAAAGTATCTGTGCCGTTAGCCACAACACCGATATTGCCACTGCTCAATTTTTTGACATCAGCAACACCACCTTTGACGTTCACTTTGCTGCCCAATTTGCGCTCAACATCCGTACCGGTATCGCCGGCAAAAGTCAGCGGGCTGTTAGCAGCCGTATTCAATGCATTCAATGCATCGCCTACGTTGTCATAAGCTTTGGTCTTGCCGTCAGACGGTTTACCGTCCACCAAGTTGTATGTCGGGGCTTTAAAGCTACCGTCGGCATTGATTTGCGAACCGCCACCCAGTGCTTTGGCTGCACCTTTGAGCTGGCTTACATTCACTGCATCGGTATCGGCAATGCCTTTGGCTACGTTTTTAACCTGTACAGGCTTGCCTTTGTCTTTACCAACCAGACTAACCGTATTGCTCGGCTCGGTCGTGGCCT
>CAMURX010000044.1 GCA_947097615.1 uncultured Neisseria sp.
ATTTATCTGGCTGCTACGGTTTTAAGGCTGGCTTGAATGTCAACAGCCCCTAGGATTATGGCGCACCCGACTGGGATCGAACCAGCGACCTTCGGCTTCGGAAACCGACACTCTTCCAACTGAGCTACGGGTACGGAAAGGCGCGCATTATCCCACAAACACGCCGTTTCGCAAACCTTACCGCTCTAAGTCGGTCGAGACGCGCCCCGCAGCACACCGCCGCGCAATCTCCACAACTTTTGAGATAAACCAAATTTTAAAGATTGGAAAGCAGGGTTGAATTCAGTATAATCCGCAAATTATTGTTAATTGATATTAACAATCGGGTTTCGCGACCCGGCACAAACCCCTCATCACTACACAAAAAAACGGCGAGGCTTAAATAACATGAACCACCTTACCAACCGAAACGCCCGCGGTTCCGCCCTCACAACCCTGATAGGCGGCATCGTCATTCTGCTGGCCACCCTCTATTTCCTCGTGCAGCTCGCCTCCGGCGGCTACAAACCCGGCAGAGTCGAAGAAACCACCGCCGCAGCCACCCAGACACGCATCCAGCCACAAGGCAGCGTATTGGAAGGCGACGGCATTCCCGTCGGCGAGCGCAAAGGCGACTCCATCTTCAACAAAGTCTGCATCCAGTGCCACGGCGCCGACAGCGCCACGCCGAACGCCCCGAAAATCACCCACAACGGCGACTGGGCGCCCCGCTTGGCACAAGGCTTCGAAACCCTCTTCAACCACGCCCTGAACGGCTTTAACGCCATGCCGGCCAAAGGTGGCCAGTCCGACCTCACCGATCTCGAACTCAAACGCGCCATCGTCTACATGGCCAACCAATCCGGCGGCAGCCTGCCCGATCCCGACGCAGCACCCGCAGCTGGTGCGGCTTCCGACGCCGCCGCTTCTGCCGCTTCCGCCTCCGCAGGCGAAGCGAAAGAAGCCGCCAAAGACGGCGCAGCCCCCGCCGCAGGTGGCGCGGACGTGACGGCCGAAGGCAAAAAAGTGTTCGACGGCCTGTGCTTCGGCTGCCACGCCGCCACCTCCGCCATCCCCGACACCCCGCGCATCACCCACAAAGACGAATGGGCGCCGCGCATCAAAAAAGGCAAAGACACCCTGTTCAAACACGCCATCGAAGGCTTCACCGACAAAGGCATGATGCCCGCCAAAGGCGGCAACACCGCCCTCTCCGACGACGAAGTCAAAGCAGCCGTAACCTACATGGTGAACTCCTCCGGCGGCAAGTTCTAAACGCCGCAACAAAGGGTATGCCTGCATACCCTTCCCGCAACAGAGGCCGTCTGAAAACCTTTCAGACGGCCTCTTGCCGTTTTTCCGCCGCACCACAACCGCCCCGTTTCAGGAAACAAGCGATGAGCGTCTCACTCAAAACCTCACACCTTGCCAGCGGCGGGGGCTTGGATCAACGCCTGTCCGATGAAGCCTTCGTTGCCGCCCTTGCCGACGTATGCGGCGGCAGGCGCGCCAACCGGATATCTGCCGTTTACGCCGCGCCGTACAAAATCGAATTTGCCTTTTCAGACGGCCTGCTAACCTACATCCAAATCGAACCCTGCCCTGCCAACCCCTTGTCTCCTGCCCAAGGACGGCTCGCCTTTCAAGACGATTTGGCACTGTTTGCCCAACCGCTGCCGGATGCCGCCGCACAGAATGAAGAATTTGCCGTCCGAAGTGGCCGTCTGAACATCCATTACAATGGAAGAACGGTTTGCGCCCTGTTCTACCTGCCAACGCGAACGCAGCCGTAAGCACCCAGTCCGTCCTCAACACAAAACCCTGCCAAACCGCCTTTTCAGACGGCCTCAACCCCCGCCGCCAATCGCGCTACAATACGCGCCCGACTTTCCCGCCATGCCGTTTTCAGACGGCTTCCTCTTATGACTACCCAGCTCTATATCGGCATCATGTCCGGCACCAGCATGGACGGCGCGGATGCCGTCCTCATCCGCACCGACGCCGCCAAACTCCTCGCCACCGAATCCCATGCCTTCCTGCCCTATCCCGGCCGTCTAAAAAACGACCTGCTCGCCCTGCAAAACAGCGGCGCAGACGAAATCCACCGCAGCCGCCTGCTCGCGCAGGAACTCTCCCGCCTCTATGCCCGCGTCGTGCAAAACCTGCTCGACCAAGCCAAACTCGCCCCCGCCGACATCACCGCCCTCGGCTGCCACGGCCAAACCGTGCGCCACGCCCCCGGACACGGATACAGCGTCCAACTCGCCGACCTGCCGCTTTTGGCCGAACTCACCGGCATCACCGCCGTCGGCGACTTCCGCAGCCGCGACATCGCCGCAGGCGGCCAGGGCGCACCCCTCGTTCCCGCCTTCCACCAGGCCGTGTTTGCCGCGCCAGACGAAACCCGCGTCGTGCTCAACATCGGCGGCATTGCCAACATCAGCGTCCTGCCGCCCGACGCCCCCGCCTTCGGCTTCGACACCGGCCCGGGCAACATGCTCGCCGACGCTTGGACGCAGCACATCTGGCAAACGCCCTACGACGCCGACGGCAAACGCGCCGCGCAAGGCCGCGTCCTGCCCGAACTACTCGGCCGCCTGCTCGACCATCCCTATTTCGTGCAAACCCCGCCCAAAAGCACCGGCCGCGAACTTTTCGCCCTGCCCTACCTGCTCGAACGGCTGGACGGCGGCGAAAACCCGCACGACGTATCGCGCACCCTCGCTGCCTTCACCGCCCAAACCGCCGCCGCCGACATCCGCCGCGCCGCGCCGCAAAGCCGCCGTCTTTACGTTTGCGGCGGCGGTGTGCGCAACCCCGTCATTATGGCCGAACTGGCCGAACGTCTGCCGCACACCGCAATCCAGTCTACCACCGCCCTCGGCCTCGACCCCCAGCAGGTCGAAGCCGCCGCCTTCGCCTGGCTTGCCGCCTGCTGGATACACCGCATCCCGAGCAGCCCGCCGCAGGCCACCGGCGCACGCCAAGCCTGCATCCTCGGCTGCGGCTGCTATCCGTAAACATTTGAGGCCGTCTGAAAGCGCAGCTTCGGCGCAGCCAAAACCGTTTGGGCCGCGCCACAGCCGCGCTTTCAGACGGCCTCAACCGCGCCCACGGCGAAAATGCTCTATAATTTCGCGTTTTTATGCCGCCTGCACTTTTCAGACGGCCTCATTCCTTCATCCCCCGCCCCTATGAGCAGCAAACCCGAAAAATCCAAAAATCCGCGCAAAACCACCGGCACGCAGCGCCGTTCCGCAGTCAGGAAGGCCGACGGCAGAGCCGCCGCCAAAGCAGGCACGGCGTCCAACCAAAGCATCCGCCGCCGCGCCGAGCATCTGGCCAATCTGATTCACGACACGCTGTGGCTCGCCGCCCTGACGGTCACGGTGTATGCCGCCGTGGCACTGGGCAGCTTTGCCATGAACGATCCCGCCTGGTCGCGCAGCGTGGTTTCAGACGGCGTGCACAATCTGGGCGGCCTGTTCGGCGCGTATTTCGCCGACGTGTTCTATTACCTGTTCGGCCTGTCGGCCTGGTGGCTGATTGCCGCCGCGCTGGTGGCGCTGTGGAAAAACTTCCGCCCGATGCGCCTGCCCGACGCCAAGCCGTACAGCGTGAAGCTGGCGGCGGCGGGGCTGGCGGTGCTGCTGCTGTTCAGCCCCGTTTTGGAATACGCGCTGTGGCAGCAGGCGCTGGGCGATTCGCTGCCCGTCGGTGCGGGCGGGCTGGCGGGATTTGTGCTCGGCGGTTTCGCCGCCCGCCTCTTGGGCAGCGGCGGCAGTTTCCTGCTGACGCTGGTGCTGGTGCTGCTGGCGTTTTCTTTTGTCGCGCAGGTATCCTGGCTCGATATGCTCGAAGGCATAGGCGGGCGCATCGAATGGCTGTGGGAAAAAATCGCGCGCCGCAATTCGCCCTATGTCAAAGACCTGCCCGACGCGAAAACCACGCGCCGCATGGTAAAAGAGGCGGAAAACATCACCGCCGAGCCGCTGGCGCGCCTGTCTGCCGCCAGCAGCAACCGCAAATCCGCGCCACTGGAAGTGACGCCGCCCGCGCCCGTTCAGACGGCCTTGTTCGACAATAAGGGCGAACCGGCCGAACCGCCCACTAACGGCGAATACGTCAAACCCGCGCTCGGCCTGCTCTCCGCGCCCAAAGGCGAAGTCCGCCCCATCGATCCCGACCGTTTGCAGCAGACCGCCGAGCGCATCGAGAGCAAGCTGGCAGAGTTCGGCATCGACGTGCAAGTGGTGTCGGCCACATCGGGGCCGGTGATCACGCGCTACGAAATCGAACCGGCGCAGGGCGTGAAGGGCAGCCAGATTGTCAATCTCGCCAAAGATTTGGCGCGTTCGATGTCTTTGCAGGCGGTACGCATCGTCGAAACCATCGCCGGTAAAAACACGATGGGCATCGAGCTGCCGAACGACCGGCGGCAGGAAGTGACGCTGCGCGAAATCCTGTCCGCGCCGGTGTTTGCCGACGCCAAATCCAAGCTCACCGTGGCGCTGGGCAAGGACATCGCGGGCGTGCCTGTGGTGGGCGATTTGGCGAAAATGCCGCACCTTTTGGTGGCGGGCATGACCGGTTCGGGCAAATCGGTGGGCGTGAACGGCATGATTATGTCCATGCTCTACAAGGCCAAGCCCGACGAAGTGCGCTTCATCATGATCGACCCGAAAATGCTCGAACTTTCGGTTTACGACGGCATCCCGCACCTGCTGTGTCCCGTCGTTACCGACATGCGCGAGGCGGGGCAGGCGCTGAACTGGTGCGTGGCCGAAATGGAAAAACGCTACCGCCTGCTCTCACACTTGGGCGTGCGCAACCTTGACGGCTACAACGCCAAAATCGAAGAAGCCGCCGCAGCGGAGAAAAAAATCCCCAACCCGTTCAGCCTCAACCCCGACGACCCCGAACCGCTGGAAAAACTGCCGCTGATTGTCGTCGTGATAGACGAATTGGCCGACCTGATGATGACCGAACGCAAAGCCGTGGAGCAGCAGATTGCCCGTTTGGCGCAGAAAGCCCGCGCCGCCGGCATCCACCTCATCATCGCCACCCAACGCCCAAGCGTCGACGTGATTACCGGCCTGATTAAAGCCAATATCCCCACCCGCATGGCCTTTACCGTGCAGAGCAAAATCGACAGCCGCACCATCCTCGACCAAATGGGCGCGGAAGACCTGCTCAAATACGGCGACCTTTTGTTTTTGCAGCCGGGCAACGCCGAGCCGACCCGATTACAGGGCGCGTTTGTGTCCGACCACGAAGTGCACGAAGTCGTGTCGCACATCAAACGCCAGGCGCCCGCCAGCTATGTCGACGGCCTCCTGTCGGGCGAAGCGGCGATGGAAACCGTCAACGCCGTCAACCCCAACGCGGGCGCGGACGATTTGTTCGACCGTGCCGTGTCCTTCGTGATCGAAACGCGCAAAACCTCCATTTCTTCCCTGCAACGCCATCTAAAAATCGGCTACAACCGCGCCGCCAATATGATGGACGCACTGGAAGAAGCGGGCGTCGTTTCCGCTGCCGACGTCGGCGGCGCGCGCAAAGTGCTGGCGAGGAAAGACGATTTGTAAACCCGTTTTAACTTCGTTGAAGCTTCGCTTTCAGACGGCCTGTTACCGCTTTGAGGCCGTCTGAAAGCCCGGTTAAAGAAACCCCGATATGAAAAACCTCAAAGCATACCGTCCGTACCTCGCCACCCTCGTCTGCGCCGCCCTGACCGCCTTTTTCTTCACGCAGAAAATGTTCGGCTTCATGCTCTTTGTCTTCCTGCCGCCGCTGCTGATAGTCCGCGCCGCCGCATGGTGGAAGGCGCGCAAAAACCCTCAGGCCAAACAGCTGGAAAACTTCCGCATCTTCGTCTGGTCGGCCGCAGCCGCCTTCATGGTCGCAGCCAACGTCTACTACGTCCGCGCCGCCCGCAGCGACATGACCGCCATCGCCCAAGCCGTCGAACGCTACCGCGCCGCCAACGGCCGCCTGCCCGACACCCTCGCCGATGCCGACATCTATGTCAAAAACAGCTTCGAAGTCCTTTACAACTATTGGGAAGACACCAAAAAACACAGCCTCTTCTACAAAGACCCGCTGCTACCCTTCGAGTATTACCAATACGATTTCGACAACCGCCGCTGGCTGCACGACAACGGCGAACCCGTTACCGACTGAAAGGAAACCCGCATGAAAATCCCCGCTGCGCTTGCCGCCCTTCTCTTCGCCGCCACAGCTGCCGCCGCGCCCGATCCCGCCGCCCGCGCCCGCTTCGTCAACTTCACCGACCTCGCCCAACTGGCCGGCACCCTGCACAAAGAAGCCGAACAATGCGGCCTGTCGAAAAAAGACGACCCCTTCTTCGCTCCCGGCGGCAAGCTGCACACCGCCCTGCTGCGCGGCCTCAAAAGCAGCGCCGACGCCGCCGCTCTGAACCTCGACCGGCAGAAAATCGCCGAAACCGCCGCAGCCGCCTACGCCAAAGGCCGCGCCACCTCCGAAAAACTGTTCACCGCCCAAGGCTGCACGCCCGAAGCCAAAGAAAAAATCGCGCAAACCAAACAATGGCTGCTACAAACCGCCGCGCAGCAATAAACAGACGCACCAAGCCGCCGCACCCGAAAAGGCCGTCTGAAAGCGAAACTGCAACGAAGTAAAACCGAAAACCGCCTCCGCCCGCCATGAACAAAACCGCCGCCCTCCTCCTCATCCTGCTTGCCGCCTGCGGCAGAGCGCCCGACAACGAACCTCCGCCCGCCGAACTGCGCGCGCAGGAGGCCGCCACCCCGTTCAAAGAACAAAGCAAAGACTACACCGCCCCCGCCGACGCGCCCGAAAACGACGCCTCCGCGCCCGACATGAGCGCCGTCACCTCCGAAGCCGCGCCGAAAAGGCCGTCTGAAAACCCCGTCAGCACACCGCCCGAAGGAAACCCATGAAACGCTACCAGGCAGAACCTGCCCCCGCCAAACCGCACACCGGCAAAACCGGCATCCTCCTCATCAACCTCGGCACCCCCGCCGCCCCCACCGCCGAGGCCGTGCGCCCCTACCTGCGTCAATTCCTCTCCGACACCCGCGTCATCGAACTGCCGCCGCTCCTCTGGCAACCCATCCTGCGCGGCCTCATCCTCCCCTTCCGTGCCAAAAAAAGTGCCGCCCACTACAAAAAAATCTGGCTCAAAGAAGGCTCGCCGCTGATGGTCTACAGCCAACGACAAACCAAAGCCCTGGCCGAACGCCTGCCCGAAGCCGTCGTCCGCTGCTCCATGACCTACGGCCTGCCCGACACCGCCTACACCATCGCCGAACTCAAAGCCCAAGGCGTCGACAAAATCCTCGCCCTCCCCCTCTTCCCGCAATACGCCGCATCCAGCAGCGGCGCCGCCCTCGACGCCGTCTCCCGCGCCATGCTGCGCACCCGCAGCCAACCCTCCCTGCGCACCCTGCGCAGCTTTTACAACGACCCCGGCTACATCGAAGCCCTGCGCCGCCAAGTCTCCGCCTACTGGCAGGAACACGGCAAAGGCAAACACCTGCTGATGAGCTTCCACAGCATCCCGCAGGCGCACGCCGACGCGGGCGACCCCTATCCCGACGAATGCCGCGAAACCGCCCGCCTGCTCGCCGCCGCCCTCGGCCTCTCCGACAACGAATACACCGCCTCCTTCCAAAGCCGCTTCGGCGGCGGCAAATGGCTCGAACCGGCCACCGAAGACATGTTCCGCAAGCTGCCCAAACAAGGCGTCGAATCCCTCGACGTCATCTGCCCCGCCTTCGTCAGCGACTGCATCGAAACCATGGAAGAAATCGCCGTCGAAGGCCGCGAAACCTTCCACGAAGCGGGCGGCCGCCAATTCCGCTACATCCCCTGCCTCAACGACAACCCCGACTGGATAGACGCACTCGCCGCCATCGTCCGCCGCGAAGCCGCAGGCTGGCTGTAAAACCGAAAAGGCCGTCTGAAACCCTGCTTTCAGACGGCCGCCAACCCCAACCGAGAAAGGAAACCCCATGCCCATCCGCCGACTCACCGACACGCTCTACATCGCCCCGCAGCTCACCGAAGCCGACGCGCAGGAAGCCGCGCGGCTCGGCATCAAAAGCGTCATCTGCAACCGTCCCGACGGCGAAGAAGACGGCCAGCCCTCCTACGCACAAGTGCAGCGCTGGCTCATCGACGCCGGCATAGGCGAAATTGCGCACCAACCCATCAACGCCGCGCCCGCCATCTCCGCCGCCGACATCAACAACTTCCAAGTCCTGCTCACTTCGTCGGAAGCCCCCGTCCTCGCCTACTGCCGCACCGGCACGCGCAGTTCGCTGCTGTGGGCGTACCACGCCGTGCAAAACGGCACGAGTGTCGACGATGCCGTCCGTGCCGCCGCCGCTGCGGGCGTCGATTTGTCCGCCTTTGCCGAACGCCTGAACCGCGCGGCGCAAAACGGCCTGTAAACCGCCGCCGCAACAAAAAGGCCGTCTGAAAACCTTGAATAAGGGTTTTCAGACGGCCTTTTGTATACCAGCTTTCAGGCGGAAAGATTGGCGCAAAGCGCACCGTCGGATTCGGGTTTACCCGTTTTTCAGACGGCCTCCCGCGCCCCCGCGCCGCGCGAGAGTAGCGCCGCTACTTTCGTCAAACCGTCGGCGTCGGTTTCGTCGAAAGCGGCCAAGGTTTCCGCATCGGCGTCCAGCACGCCCCACACCCTGCCCGCTTCATCCGCCAACGGCACGACGATTTCCGATTTCGAGCGCGAGGAACAGGCGATGTGGTCGGGGTGCGCGTCCACATCGGGCACCAGCATCACTTCGTTTTTCTGCCACGCCTGCCCGCACACGCCCCGCCCGTAGGGAATGCGCGTGCAGGCCAAAGGCCCTTGGAACGGGCCGAGCACCAGCTCGCGGCCGCGAACCAGATAAAAGCCGACCCACAGCCAGCCGAAAGCCTCTTTCAACACCGCCGCTGTGTTGGCGAGATTGGCGGTTTGGTCGCTCTCGTCCGCCAGCAGCGCGGCCAGCTGCGGCAGAAGTTCGTCGTAGCGTCCGGCCTTGCTTTCGGCCTGCGCGGAAAAATGGTGCATATCGTCGTCTCCTCTCTGATACGCCCGAAAGGCTGTCTGCCCTCGGGCTGTCGGACAAAGCGGCGGATGATACGCGGCAAACGGAGGCGCGTCACGGCCGCAGGCAGAAAGGCCGTCTGAAAACGCTGACGCGGCAGCGCCGAAACACCCGCACCTGGGGCTGTTGACAATCAGCTTGCGAAGCGGTTTTTTGAGGAAAAATCTGCGGATGCAAGGAAAAAAGCGCAGCAAGGTTGGACACCTTGCGAGCATTTTTGACGCGGCAGGCGCGGATTTTTACCAAAAACACCGCCGCAAGGCTGAGTGTCAACAGCCCCTATGCCGTCAGTGTAGGTTTATGCCGTATAATGCCGCCCTGCCGCGCCGCAGGCCGTCTGAAAAGGCGGCCTGCGGCGGACATTTGCCCCTTTCGCAACCAATATTTAGAATGCCGCATTTTCTGCACCGAGCCGCCTCATGCCCCAGCCCTTTATCGAAATGAAAAACGTCGTCTTCGCCTACGGCAGCCGCGTCATCCTGCGCGATGTCAGCTTCGCCGTGCCGCGCGGCGCGTTTGCGGCGGTGATGGGCGGCTCGGGCAGCGGCAAAACCACCCTCATGCGCCTGATTACCGGCCAAATCCGCCCGCAGTCCGGCCAAGTGCTCATCGAAGGCCGCGATCTGGCCGCCTTTTCCGATGCCGAACTCTACGAACACCGCCGCCGCATGGGCGTATTGTTCCAACACGGCGCGCTGTTTACCGACCTTTCCGTGTTCGACAACATCGCCTTCCCGATGCGCGAACTCACCCGCCTGCCCGAAGCCGTTATCCGCGATTTGGTATTGCTGAAACTCAACGCCGTCGGCCTGCGCGGCGTGGAAAACCTGATGCCCTCCGAGCTTTCCGGCGGCATGGCGCGCCGCGTCGCCCTCGCCCGCACCATCGCCCTCGACCCCGAAATCATGCTTTACGACGAACCGTTTACCGGCCTCGACCCGATTTCGCTCGGCGTCATCGCCCACCTCATCAGCCGCGTCAACAAAGCCCTGCGCTCCACCAGCGTGATGGTGACGCACGACATTGAAAAATCGCTGCAAATCGTCGACCAGGTGATTTTTCTCGCGCACGGCGAAATCATGTTCTCCGGCACGCCGCAAGAAATGCGCGAACTCGATTCGCCGTGGGTGCGCCAATTTATCGGCGGCGAAGCCGACGGCCCCGTCGCCTTCCGCTACCCCGCGCCAACGACGCTGAAAGACGATTTGCTCGGATAGCTTTCAGACGGCCTAAGCGACTGAAAGGCCGTCTGAAAGCCGCCGCACGGAACAAGCCGCATGACGAAAAACCGCCTCTGCCTCGCCGCCCTTGCCGCACTCGATGCGGCCGCGCTCTGTTACGCGCTTTGGCAATACGCGGAAGCGGGCGCATTTCTTTACAGCTTTTTGGCGGAGCGCACGGCGGACGCGGCGGCGGGATTTTCCTTGGACGATGCCGCGCTGAGCCTGCTGTTTCTCGCCGCGCCGCTGTCCTCGCTGCTGCTTTACTGCCTGCTGCCGCTTTCCGCATACGGTTTGGCACGCGGCAGACGCTGGGTTCGTTGGGTTGTACTGCTGCAACTGCCGCTGCGGCTTTTGGATTTTTCGCCCAGCCTGCCCGTTTGGGAAACCGCCGCCGCGCAAAGCATCGCCGACCTGCTGCCGCCAATGTGGCAGACCCGCACCCTCATCACCCTGCTGCTAGCGGTCGAGCTGGGCAAAGCCCTGTGGGTGTGGTTACTCACCCGCAAAACACGTTTTCAGACGGCCTCAAAATCCTAAAATAGGCCGTCTGAAACCCTTTTTTGAAACCCGCGAAACTATGGACTTCATTCAAACCGTCGGCGCGAAAACGCTGGCCTTTATCCGCTCCCTCGGCAGCGTCTGCCTGTTTTTCATGCAGATTCTGGCGCGCTCCGGCACGGCGTTCGCGCGGCCGCGCCTGTCGGTGCGGCAGGTGTATTTTTCCGGCGTGATGTCGGTGCTGATTATCGCCGTGTCCGGCCTGTTTGTCGGCATGGTGCTCGGTTTGCAGGGCTACACCCAGCTTGCCAAGTTCAAATCCGCCGATATTTTGGGCTATATGGTGGCCGCCTCGCTGTTGCGCGAACTCGGCCCCGTGCTGGCCGCCATCCTGTTTGCCAGCAGCGCGGGCGGCGCGATGACCAGCGAAATCGGCCTGATGAAAACCACCGAGCAGCTCGAAG
>CAMURX010000045.1 GCA_947097615.1 uncultured Neisseria sp.
TGCACGGAGCGGTCGAGGGCGGAGGTGGGTTCGTCCAGGAGGATGAACTTCGGCCGCAGGATGACGGCGCGGGCGATGGCGATGCGCTGGCGCTGGCCGCCGGAAAATTCGTGCGGGTAGCGGTTGAGGGCGGAGGTGGGCAGGGAAACTTCTTCGAGCACTTCCAGCACGCGTTCGATGCGCTCTTTTTTCGACAGCTGCGGCTGGTGGATGCTCAGACCTTCGCCGACGATTTCGCCGACGGTGAGGCGCGGCGAGAGTGAGCCGTAGGGATCTTGGAAGACGATTTGCCGTTCGGCTTGCAGACGGCGTGTTTCTTCTTTGGACAGGTTTTGCAAATCGCGGCCTTCAAAGGAGATTTGGCCGGTGTAGGGCAGCATCTGCATCACGGCTTTGCCGAAGGTGGATTTGCCCGAACCCGATTCGCCGACGATGCCGAGGGTTTCGCCGCAGCGCACGCGCACGTCTATGCCTTTGACGGCGTCGAACACTTTTTTCGGTTTGCCGAAGAAGGTTTTTTCCAGCGTGAAGCGCACGCGCACGTCTTTGGCGTCGATCAGCAGGTCGGGATCGCCCTGCACGGGTTCGCGCACGCCGGTGGGGATGGAGTTGATGAGTTCGACGGTGTAGTCGTGTTTGGGTTCGGCGAAAACCTGTTTGATTTTGCCGCGCTCGACGATTTCGCCGTTGCGCATGACGCAGACGGTTTCGGAGTAGTGTTCGGCCAAGCCCAGGTCGTGGGTGATGAAGATGATGGCCATGCCCATCTGCTTTTGCAGATCGTGCAGCAAATCGAGGATTTCGGCCTGGATGGTGACGTCGAGGGCGGTGGTCGGCTCGTCGGCAATCAGGAGGTCGGGGCTGTTGATGAGTGCCATGGCAATCATGATGCGCTGGAGCTGGCCGCCGGAAAATTCGTGCGGATATTGTTTCAGACGGCGTTCGGCTTCGCGGATGCCGACGCGTTCGAGCAGTTCGAGGATGCGTTTGCGCGCTTCGGCTTTGCTCCATCCTTTGTTGTGCAGGAGCGCGGTTTCCATGAGCTGTTTGCCGATACGCATAAAGGGATTGAGCGAGGTCATCGGCTCTTGGAAGATGACGCTGATGCGGCCGCCGCGCAGGTTGCGCAGGGTTTTTTCACCGGCATCGAGGATGGATGTGCCGTCGAAGACGATGCGCGAGCCGCTGCCGTAGCGGGTGAGCTTTTCGGGCAGAAGGCGCATGATGGACATGGAGGTGACGGATTTGCCCGAGCCGGATTCGCCGACGAGGGCGAGGGTTTCGCCTTTGGCGACTTTGAAGCTGACGCCGCGCACGGCGTGGACGGTGTGGTTGTGCAGGTCGAAATAGACGTTGAGGTTTTCTACCGTCAGCAGGTTTTCTTTGTTTTCGTTCATCGTGTGTTTCCTTTGCGGCTGCGGATTATCTGTCTTTCGGGTCGAGCGCGTCGCGCAGGCCGTCGCCGATGAAGTTGAAGCAGAAGAGGGTGGCGACGAGGAAGAAGCTGGGTACGAGCAGCTGCCAGGGGGCGGTTTCGATGGTGAGCGCGCCCTCTTGCAGCATCGAGCCCCAGCTGGTCATCGGCTCCTGCACGCCCAAGCCGAGGAAGCTGAGGAAGGATTCGTACATAATCATGCCGGGCACGAGCAGGGAGGCGTACACCATCACCACGCCCAAAACGTTGGGGATGATGTGGCGGACGACGATTTTGCGCCGCGACAGGCCGCTGACGCGGGCGGCTTCGACGAATTCTTTGTGTTTCAGGCTCAGGGTCTGGCCGCGCACGATGCGGGCGACGTCCAGCCACGACACCAGGCCGACGGCGGCGAAAATCAGGATGAGGTTGCGGCCGAAGAAGGTGGTGAGCAGGATAACGAAGAACATGAAGGGGAAGGCGTTGAGGATTTCGAGGAAACGCATCATCAGCGAGTCGATTTTGCCGCCGAAAAAGCCGGCCAGCGCGCCGTAGAGCGTGCCGATGACGACGGCAACCAGCGCACCCGACAGGCCGACGAGCAGCGAAATGCGGCCGCCGACTGCGGCGCGCGCGAGCAGGTCGCGGCCGAGGGAGTCTGTGCCGAGGAAGTGTTTGTCGGCAAAGGCAGGCGGCGAGGACATGGCGTCCCAGTCGGTGAAATCGTAGGTGTAGGGCGCGATAAGCGGCACGAAAATGACGAACAGGGTGATCAGAACGAGTACGACGACGCTGTAAAACGCGGCTTTGTTTTTGCGGAAACGGCGCCATGCGTCCTGCCACAGGCTGCTGCCTTCGATCGGAGCGCTTGCGGCGGCCGAGGCCAAGGCTTCGGCGGTTTTTTTCTTGAATATCATGTTTGTGTCTCTCAATGTCCGGCCGCGCGCGCGGGTGTTTCAGACGGCCTGACGTGCTGTGAGGCCGTCTGAAAGGGTGCGCTGTGCGGCGCGCGGTGTCAGTAGCGGATTTTTGGATCGATCAGGGCATAGAGGATGTCGAGAACGGCGTTGAAGAGGATGGCGAGCACGCCCACCAATATGGTCAGCCCAAGGATCATGCCGTAGTCGCGGTTGAGTGCGCCGTTGACGAAAAGCTGGCCGATGCCGGGCAGGTTGAAGATGGTTTCCACCACAATCGCGCCGGTGATGATGCCGACCAGCGCCGGGCCGAGGTAGGACACAATCGGCAGCAGGGCGGGGCGCAGCGCGTGTTTCAATACGATGGTGCGCATCGGCAGGCCTTTGGCGCGGGCGGTGCGGATAAACGGGCTGTTGAGTACTTCGATCATTGCGCCGCGCGTGATGCGGGAGATGCTTGACACATAGCTGATGGACAGCGCGGCCACGGGCAGAATCAGGTTGGACAGCGCACCGTCGTTCCAGCCGCCTGCGGGCAGCCATTGCAGGATAACGGCGAAAATCAGCACCAGAATCGGCGCTTTGACAAAGCTGGGCACGACCACGCCGGTCATCGCCAGCGTCATCAGGGTGTAGTCCGCCCAGGTGTTCTGTTTGAGCGCGGCGAAGATGCCCAAAAGCATGCCGAGCACGGCGGCGATAACGAAGGAGTAGAGGCCGATTTCCAGCGATACGGGTAGCGCCTGCGCCAAAAGTTCGTTGACGGAGAAGTCTTTGTATTTGAACGAGGGGCCGAGATCGCCCTGCGCCAGCTGCTTCACATAGTGGAAGTATTGCAAATACATCGGGTCGTTGAGGTGGTATTTGGCTTCGATGTTGGCCAGTACGGCGGGCGGCAGGTTGCGTTCGCCCGTGAAGGGGCTACCCGGCGCGAGGCGCATCAGGAAGAAGGATACGGTAATCAGCACCAGCATGGTGGGGATGGCGGCCAATATCCGTTTGATGATGAATTTCAGCATAATCGGGTCGGTTTCCGACGGCTTGCGCCGTCTTGCTCTGCCGTGCCGCCGCGTCCGTGAGGCCGTCTGAAAACGGGGTTTCAGCGAAGTGAAAACGGCGGGGCAGGGCAGGGGTTGGTCGGAAGAGGCCGTCTGAAAAGCGGTTGCGGTTTCAGACGGCCTGTGCGGCGGCGCTTTATCCGCGCGAGATCGGCTCGGTGCGTGCCATCAGCCAGTCTTTGGCCGCGCCTTCGGTTAGGGGGGCGAGGCGGCTGCGGACTTGGGCGTGGTAGTCGTTGACCCAGCGGATTTCGTCGTCGCTCATCAGCTCGGGTAGCATCAGGCGCGTGTCGATCGGGCATAGAGTGAGCGTTTCAAAATACAGGAATTTGCCGAACTCGGTTTCTGCGGGATGTTCCACAGGCATGTTGGCGGCCAGGTTTTCGATGCGGATGCCCCATTTGCCGGGCCGGTAAATGCCCGGCTCGATAGAGGTAACCATGCCTTTTTTCATGGCGTGGTTGGGGTTGGGCAGCGCGGCATAGGCAATCAGCTGCGGGCCTTCGTGTACGTTGAGGAAATAGCCCACGCCATGTCCCGTGCCATGGCCGTAGTCGCATTGCGCCTGCCACATCGGTTTGCGGCAAATGGCATCGAGCATCGGCGCGAGAATGTTTTCGGGGAACACGGTTTCGTCCAACGCGATATGCGCTTTCAACACCAGCGTGTAGTCGCGTTTTTGCGCTTCAGACGGCCTGCCCACGGGTACGACGCGGGTAATGTCGGTGGTGCCACCCCAGTATTGGCCGCCCGAATCAATCAGCAGCATGCCGTCGCCTTCAATCACGCTGTGGCTCTCTTCGGTGGCGCTGTAGTGCGCCATTGCCGCGTTGGCGTTGAAACCGGCAATCGTACCGAAACTCGGGGAAATAAAGCCGGGGCGTTGGCTGCGGTGTTTTAGCAGCAGGGTATCGACATCGACTTCGGTAACGCGCTCGCCGGCGGCCAACTTCTGTTCGAACTCGGCAAAAAAGCCGCACAAGGCCGCGCCGTCCTGCGCCATCGCTTCGCGGATATGGGCGATGTCGGCATCGGATTTGGTGGATTTGAAGAAAGTGCTGGGATTGATGTTTTCAATCAGGCGTACAGATTCGGGCAGCTTGGCCAGCGTGCTGACGGCGGTTTTGCCCGGCTCGACCAGCAGGCTGCCCTGCAAGGCGGCCAATGAGGCGGCGGCTTCGGCATAATCACGCGCTTCGATGCCGGCGGCTTGCAGCGCAGCGGCGGAATCGGCGTTGAATCGGCTGTGGTCGGCAAATAATACGGCCGAGTCCGCGCCAATCAGCAGGAAAGACAAAAATACGGGATTGTAGGGAACGTCGTTGCCACGCAGGTTGGTAATCCACGCGATGTCGTCGAGCGAAGAAACCAGATGGTAATCCGCGCCCTGCTCTTTCATGGCGGCGCGTACGCGGGCGAGTTTTTCCGCCGCGCTTTCGGATACATAGTCGGGATGGTGGATATAAACGGTTTCAGACGGCATGGCCGGGCGGCCGGTCCACACTTCGTTTAACAAAGTTTCAGGATGGGCAACGCGGATGTTTTTCGCCGAAAGCGCCTGCTCCAGCGCGCGCTTGCCGGTGAGCGACAGCATATCGGCGGGCACGCCTACGGTTGCGCCCTCGGGCAGGTTGGCGGCCAGCCATTCGGTGTAGGGGGCGACTTGGCCGCTTTTTTGCAAACCGATGCCGGTGCCGGCAAGCTGGTGTTCGGCCTGCTCCCAATAGCGGCTGTCCACCCACACGCCGGCATCGTCGGCAGTTACGGCCAGTGTGCCCACCGAGCCGGTAAAGCCCGACAAATCGCGCCGCGCCTGCCAGTGTTCGGGTAGGTATTCGGAAAGGTGCGGGTCGGCGGAAGGAATGACGAAAGCGTCCAAACCGTGTTTTTTCATGGCTTGGCGAAGCGCGGCCAAGTTTTCTCGAGGTGTTGCAGTCATGTTTTGCTCCTAGCGGATTCTGTGTGTTTTTCAGACGGCCTTTTTCAGACGGCCTCCGTGCTGCATGAGGCCGTCTGAAAAGGGCTTGTTATTTTTTCGGCGCGATCGACCAGTGTTTGACGGTGTAGTTGCGCAGCGGGTCGTGGGTGGAGAAGCCTTCGATGTCGGGTTTCACCAGTTGGACGGCTACCTGGTGGTAGAGCGGAATGAAGACGGAATCGCGTTGCAGCATCGCTTCGGCCTCCGTGTAGAGTTTCGCGCGCTCTTCGGGTGTGGCGCCTGCGGCCAGTGTGGCGTCGAGCGTTTGGTCGAAGACGGGGTTGTGGTAGAAGAAACGGTTGTTCGGGCTGTTGGAGCGGAAGGTGTTGAGCATGCCCGAAGGTTCGTTGTAGTCGGAACACCAGCCAGCGAGCGCGATGGCGAAATTGCCCGACTGGCGCGTGTCCAGATAGGTTTTCCATTCCTGGTTGATCAGGTTGGGCTGGATGAAGGGCACGGCGGTTTTCCAGATGGATTGCAGCGCGGTAATCTGCTTGCGCGAGGTTTCGTTGGTGCTGTAGAGCACTTCGAAGGTCAGCGGGTTGGACTCGTTGAAGCCCGCTTCGTTCAGCAGGCGCATGGCTTCGGCGGTTTTTTTCTCTTTGCTCCAATCCTTCCAGTCGGGCGCGGTTTGGGTGATGCCCTGCATTTCGGGCGGGGTGAGCTGGAAGGCGGGTACGTCCCCCCTGCCGCTGACTTTGGTAACGATGGTGCGGTCGGCGAGCATATTGAGCGCGCGGCGCACTTTCGGGTTGTCGAAGGGGAAGGCTTTGTTGTTCGGTTCGAGATAGAAGGTGCACAAGAGGGTGGTTTTGCGCACCTGGCCGGGGAATTCCTTGTCAGCGGTTTTGATCTGGTCGGACGGAATGCCGTAGGTCACATCGGCTTCGCCTGCGCGGTAGCGGTTGAATTCGTTGGGCGCGGGCAGGAACATGACTTCGGGTACGGACACGGAGGCTTTGTCGTAATAGGCGGGATTTTTTTCCAGCAGGATGTGGCTGTTGACGCGCCATTCTTTCAGTTTGTATGCGCCGCTGACGACATAGTTTTCCGGCTGCGTCCATTTGTCGCCGTATTTTTCTACCGTGGCTTTGTGCACGGGGTAGATCCACGGCTGGACGAGCATGTCGGGGAAATAGGGCACGGGCATGCTGAGGGTGAATTGCAGGGTTTTTTTGTCGAGGGCGCGGATGCCAAGTGTTTCGGGCTTGGCTTTGCCGGTGAGCACTTCTTCGGCGTTGATGACTTTGCCGTCGGCCAGATAGCCGGCGTAGGGCGCGCCGGTTTCGGGGTCGGCCAAGCGGCGCAGGCTATAGACGAAATCGTCGGCGGTGATCGGGTCGCCATTTGACCATTTCGCGTCGCGCAGGTGGAAGGTCCAGACTTTGTCGCCGTCGCTTTCCCATTTTTCCGCCAACGCGGGAACGGTTTTGCCTTCGCCGTCGGTGCCGACGAGGCCGTCCATCATCTGGCGGATAATGGCGCCTGCGGCCAAATCGCCGCTTTTTTGCGGATCGAGCGTGCCGGGTTCGACGCTGTTGCCGATAACGATGCGGTTGTAGTTGCTGCGTTTGAAGGGTTTGGCAACGGGTTCGCTGCCGCCGCAGGCTGCCAGAGCCAGGCAGGCGACAAGACAGGCGGCGGGTAGGATTTTGGTTTTGGAGGTGGTGTTCATGAAACGGGTGCTCCTCTTGTCGGTTTTCTTTTTCTGTTGCCCGCGCCGTGCGCACAGCCTTTTCGGCGGTGCAGGCGGCGGGACGTATCGTCCGGCAGGCGGCGCAATCGGACACAAAACGCACGTGTGCGGGGTATTTTTCGTGCCGCTGTTGCGCGGGGCTGCAAAATGTATAAAGTTTTGTGCGTATTGTCAAACAATATTATCGGACTTTAAGATTGTGTAAATTAATGGTGCGGCGGCGGCGCTTTGCCGGATGCGTGCGCGGCGCGCGCTTTTGTTAGAATCGCGCTTTTTTCAGACGGCCTATCCGAGTCATGAGCGATACTCCCAACTACATCACGCCCGCAGGCTGGCAGAGCCTGAAAGACGAGCTTTATCATTTGGTGAACAAAGAGCGCCCCGAAATCGTGCAGGTGGTGAACTGGGCGGCGTCCAACGGCGACCGCAGCGAAAACGGCGATTATCTCTACGGCAAACGGCGGATGCGCGAAATCGACCGCCGCATCCGTTTTCTCACCAAGCGGCTGGAAGCGGCGCAGGTGGTCGATCCCGAAACGCGCGAGCCGACCGATCAGGTGTTTTTCGGCGCAACCGTCACCCTGCTGCGCGGCAGCGGGGAGGAGCAGACGGTGAGCATCGTCGGCATCGATGAAACCGATACGGCGCTGGGCAAAATTTCGTGGATTTCGCCGCTGGCGCGCAGCCTGATTAAGGCGCGCGAGGGCGACGAGGTGCTGCTGCACACACCCGAGGGCAGGGAGCGGATCGAGATTCTCGAAGTGGCTTATGTGAAGATAGACTGAGCGTGCAGCCGTTTTTTCAGACGGCCTTTGCTGTGTGAAAGGCCGTCTGAAAGCAAAGCTTCAACGAGGTTGCAACTTGGGAAGCGTTTGGAAAAGGGTTTGATTTAGCACAAACCATGCCTTTCTTTGCAATTATTGACAAAAAATAGCCAAGTCAAGTATAACGGCGGCGCGTCCGCACTGTGCCCGCCGCAGCCGCGTACCCAAATTCGACAAAAGAAAAAACCTTGAAGAAAGAGTAGAGCTTATGAATCCCATGTATGTCACCTTCGCCATCTATCTGGTGGCGGTTCTCCTGATCGGCCTGGCCGCCTATTTCTCCACCCGCAATTTCGACGACTACATTCTCGGCGGCCGCAGTCTCGGCCCCTTCGTTACCGCCATGTCGGCGGGCGCGTCCGATATGTCGGGCTGGCTTTTGATGGGTCTGCCCGGCGCGATTTACCTGAGCGGCTTGAGCGAAGCCTGGATCGCCATCGGCTTAACCGTCGGCGCTTATTTCAACTGGCTGTTGGTGGCCGGCCGCCTGCGCGTGCACACCGAGCACGCCAACAATGCGCTGACGCTGCCGGACTATTTCTTCCACCGCTTCGGCGCCGGCGGCCATCTGATGAAGGTGGTTTCCGCGATTATCATTCTGTTTTTCTTCACCATTTACTGCGCTTCGGGCATCGTGGCGGGGGCAACCCTGTTCCAAAGCCTGTTTGAAGGCATGACTTACAACCAGGCCATGTGGCTGGGTGCGGGCGCCACCATCGTCTATACCTTCCTTGGCGGCTTTTTGGCCGTGAGCTGGACGGACACCCTGCAGGCTTCGCTGATGATTTTCGCTCTGATTCTGACACCGGTGATGGTGTATCTGGGCTTGGGCGGCGCCGAGCAGATGTCCGCCGCCATCCAGAGCGTGGCCGCCGAAACCGGCAAGGAATACGGCAGCCTTTTGGCCGGAACGACTTTTGTCGGCATCGTTTCCACTGCCGCCTGGGGCTTGGGCTATTTCGGCCAGCCGCACATTCTGGCGCGCTTTATGGCGGCCGAAAGCGCCAAATCGCTGGTATCCGCCCGCCGCATCGGCATGACCTGGATGATTCTGTGCCTGGGCGGTGCGGTAGCCGTCGGTTATTTCGGCATCGCCCACTTTGCCGCCAATCCGACCGACGTTGCCGCAATGAAAGGCAACCACGAGCGCGTGTTTATCGCCCTGTCCACCCTGCTGTTTAATCCGTGGATTGCCGGCGTGATCCTAAGCGCGATTCTGGCGGCGGTGATGTCCACCCTGTCCTGCCAGCTTTTGGTATGCTCCAGCGCGATTACCGAAGACTTCTACAAAGGCTTTCTGCGTAAAAACGCCCCGCAAAAAGAGCTGGTGTGGGTCGGCCGTCTGATGGTGTTGGCGATTGCCGTGATTTCCATCCTGATTGCCGCTGACCCGAACAGCAAAGTGCTGGGGCTGGTGTCCTACGCTTGGGCAGGTTTCGGCGGCGCATTCGGCCCCGTCGTCATTCTGTCGGTGTTTTGGAAACGCATTACCGCATCGGGCGCGCTGGCGGGCATGGTGGCCGGTGCCGTGACCGTGGTGATGTGGGCGGAGTATGTGAAAAAAACCGCCATCGCTGCAGGCCAAAACGGCTGGCTCACCGTGTACGAAATCGTCCCCGGCTTTATCGCCTGCGCCCTAGTTGCTGTGCTGGTGTCGCTGATCGGCAAGGCTCCGTCGCAGGAGGTGCAGGAGCGCTTTGAAAAGGCCGACGCCGACTACCGCGCCAGCCGCTGACCCCCGTTTTACGGCTCTGCCCGACTTTTTTCAGACGGCCTCCCGCCGAGGCTGTCTGAAAAGCCGTCAGAGCTGTTGAAAACGCTGCGCCGAAACCATGTGCGGCGTATAATCGACAAGATTTTTCAGACGGCCTTTTGCAGGTTGGAGGCCGTCTGAAACGACACTACCGAAACCCTCTTGGAGAACTTCAAAAAATGTTTGATTTTGCCTTTCCGGCGCAAACCGCCCTGCGCCAAGCCGTCACCGATGCCTACCGCCGCGACGAAATCGAAGCGGTCAACGATATGCTGCAACGCGCGCAAATGAGCGAAGAAGAGCGTAAAAACGCTGACGAACTCGCCCGCCGCCTCGTCACCCAAGTGCGCGCCGACCGCACCAAAGCCAGCGGCGTCGACGCGCTGATGCACGAATTTTCCCTGTCCAGCGAAGAAGGCGTCGCCCTGATGTGCCTGGCCGAAGCCCTGCTGCGCATTCCCGACAAAGAAACCCGCAACAAACTCATCCAAGACAAACTCTCCGGCGGCGACTGGAAAAGCCATTTGGGCAACAGCCCCTCGATGTTCGTCAACGCCGCCGCATGGGGTCTGCTGATTACCGGCAAACTCACCACGCCCAACAGCGACGACAGCCTTGGCGCCGCGCTCACCCGCCTCTTGGGCAAAGGCGGCGAACCCCTGATCCGCAAAGGTGTCGACTACGCCATGCGCATGCTCGGCAAACAGTTCGTCACCGGCCAAACCATTGAAGAAGCCCTGCAAAACGGCAAAGAGCGCGAAAAAATGGGCTACCGCTACTCCTTCGACATGCTCGGCGAAGCGGCCATGACCGAAGCCGACGCCAAACGCTATTTCCAAGACTATGTGAACGCCATCCACGCCATCGGCAAAGACGCCGCAGGGCAGGGCGTATACGAAGGCAACGGCATTTCCGTCAAACTCTCCGCCATCCACCCGCGCTACGCCCGCGCTCAGCACGAGCGCGTCATGGCCGAGCTGCTGCCGCGCCTGAAAGAGTTGTTCCTGCTCGGCAAACAATACAACATCGGCATCAACATCGACGCCGAAGAGGCCAACCGCCTCGAACTCTCGCTCGATCTGATGGAAGCGCTCGTTTCCGATCCCGATCTGGCGGGCTATCACGGCATCGGCTTTGTCGTACAGGCCTACCAGAAACGCTGCCCCTTCGTGATCGACTACCTGATCGACCTTGCCCGCCGCAACAACCAAAAACTGATGATCCGCCTGGTAAAAGGTGCGTATTGGGACAGCGAAATCAAATGGGCGCAGGTCGACGGCCTCAACGGCTATCCCGTCTACACCCGCAAAGTCCACACCGACATCTCCTATCTGGCCTGCGCGCGCAAACTCTTGGATGCGCAAGACGCTATCTTCCCGCAGTTTGCCACCCACAACTCCTACACGCTTGCTGCCATCTACCAAATGTTCAA
>CAMURX010000046.1 GCA_947097615.1 uncultured Neisseria sp.
GGCTGGCTTCGATAAAGCCGTCCAAATCGCCGTCGAGCACGGCTTTGGTGTTGCCGACTTCGTGGCCGGTGCGCAGGTCTTTGATGCGCGAGGAGTCGAGCACGTAGGAGCGGATTTGGCTGCCCCAACCGACGTCGGATTTGCCTTCTTCGAGCGCCTGTTTTTCTTCGTTGCGTTTGCGCATTTCCAGCTCGAACAGTTTGGAACGCAGCATTTCCATCACGATGCGGCGGTTTTCGTGTTGCGAACGGCTGGATTGGGACTGGACGACGATGCCGGTGGGAATATGGGTGATGCGCACGGCGGAGTCGGTTTTGTTGATGTGCTGGCCACCTGCGCCCGATGCGCGGTAGGTGTCGGTGCGCAAATCGGCGGGGTTGATTTCCACTTCGAAGCTGTCGTCCACTTCGGGATAGACGAAGACGGAGGCAAAGGAAGTGTGGCGTTTGTTGTTGGAGTCGAAGGGCGAGTAGCGCACGAGGCGGTGTACGCCGGTTTCGGTGCGCAAGAGGCCGTAGGCGTATTCGCCTTCGAGGCGGATGGTGGCGTTGTTGATGCCGGCGATTTCGCCGTCGTCCTGCTCGATCACTTCGACTTTGAAGCCTTTGCGCTCGGCGTAGCGGCTGTACATTCTGAGCAGCATGCCCGCCCAGTCTTCGGCTTCGGTGCCGCCCGCGCCGGCGGTGATGTCGATAAAGCAGTTGTTGGGGTCGGCGGGCTGGTTGAACATGCGTTTGAATTCCAAATCCGCCATTTGTTTTTCCAAACCGGCCACGTCGTTTTCGATGGCGGCGAAGCCGTCGGCGTCGTTTTCTTCGACGGCCATTTCAATCAGTATGCGGTTGTCGTCGATGCCCGAGGCGATGCCGTCGAGGGTGAGCACCACGCCTTCGAGGATTTTGCGCTCTTTGCCGATTTCCTGCGCGCGTTTGGGGTCGTTCCACAGTTCGGGATCTTCGGAGAGGCCGATTACTTCTTCCAGGCGGTCTTTTTTGCCCTGGTAGTCCATGTAGTCGCGGATGTCGGCGCTGCGCTGTTCGAGGTCGTCTAACTGGTTGTTGAGCTGGTTGATGCGTTCGGCTTCCATGATGGTTCTGTTTGTTGAATAAGGGGCGCATTTTAAAGGATTCGCCCGTTTTCCGCCATTTGAGGCCGTCTGAAAGGCTTTCAGACGGCCTTATACGGGGTTTTCCAGTACAATGCGCCGCCTTGATAAAAACACATTTTTCCAAACACATGACTGCCTCCTCCCCCCTTATCGCCCTGTGCGCGGGCGAAGCCTCCGGCGATCTGCTCGGCGCGCACCTGATCGAAGCGATACGCGCCCGCTGCCCGCAGGCACGGTTCACCGGCATCGGCGGCGCGCGCATGGCCAAGCTCGGCTTCGAGAGCCTTTACGATCAGGAAAAACTCGCCGTGCGCGGCTTTGCCGAAGTGGTGAAACGCCTGCCCGAAATCCTGAAAATCCGCAAAGGGCTGACCGCCGATATGCTGCGCCTGCGCCCCGACGTGTTCGTCGGCATCGACGCGCCCGATTTCAATCTGGCCGTGGAAGGCCGTCTGAAAGCGGCGGGCATCGCCACCGTGCATTACGTCAGCCCCTCCGTGTGGGCTTGGCGGCGCGAGCGGGTAAACAGCATCGTCAAACAGGCCAACCGCGTGCTGTGCCTCTTCCCGATGGAACCGCAGCTCTACCGCGATGCGGGTGGGCGGGCGGAATTTGTCGGCCACCCGATGGCGCAAACCCTGCCGCTGGATGCCGACCGCGCCGCCGCCCGTGCCAAAATGAAGCTCGACCCGCAAACGCCCGTTTTCGCCCTGCTGCCCGGCAGCCGCGTCAGCGAAATCGACTACATGGCGCCCGTCTTTTTTCAGACGGCCGCCCTCGTCCTGCAACGCCTGCCCGCCGCCCGCTTCCTGCTGCCCGTCGCCACCCACGCCACCCGCGTGCGCCTGCTCGAAATCCTGGCCAAAGACGCCTACAAACGCCTGCCGATCCAGCTGATGACCACCCACACCGATCTGGCCTGCACCGCCGCCGACGCCGTGCTCGTCACCAGCGGCACGGCCACATTGGAAGTCGCCCTGTGCAAGCGGCCGATGGTCATCAGCTACAAAATCTCGCCGCTCACCTACGCCTATGTGAAGCGCAAAATCAAAGTGCCGCACGTCGGCCTGCCCAACATCCTGCTCGGCCGCGAAGCCGTACCCGAGCTGCTGCAAAGCAAGGCCAAACCCGCGCTCCTGGCCGACGCCCTAATCAAATGGTACGAATCGCCCGAAGCCGTCGCCGCGCTGGAAAACGACTTCCGCGAACTGCACCTCGCGCTGAAACAGGACACCGCCGCACTAGCCGCGCAGAATGTGCTGGAAGAAGCGGGCGTGGCAATCTGAGACGCACAAAAAGGCCGTCTGAAAACCGCAAAACGGGTTTTCAGACGGCCTTTTGCCTGCCTCAAATCCGACGGTCAGCCGGTAAAGCGTTTGAATACCAGTGTGCCGTTGGTGCCGCCGAAGCCGAAGGAGTTGGAGATGGCGACGTTGATTTTTGCGTCGCGCGCTTCGTTGGCGCAGTAGTCCAAATCGCAGCCGGCTTCGATGTCCTGCTCAAACAGGTTGATGGTGGGCGGCGATTTTTGGTTGTGTACGGCCAAGACGCTGTACACGGCTTCTACGCCGCCTGCCGCGCCAAGCAGGTGGCCGGTCATGGATTTGGTGGAGTTGACGATGGTTTTGTAGGCGTGTTCGCCCAAGGCGCGTTTGAGGGCTTTGGTTTCGTTGGCATCGCCCAGCGGGGTGGACGTGCCGTGAGCGTTGACGTAGTCCACGTCGGCGGCGTTCAGCCCTGCGTCTTTGAGGGCGCGGGTTACGGCCAATGCGGGGCCTTCTTCGTTGGGAGCGGTGATGTGGTAGGCGTCGGAACTCATGCCGAAGCCGACGAGTTCGGCGTAGATTTTCGCACCGCGTTTTTTGGCGTGTTCGAGTTCTTCCAATACCAAAATGCCCGCGCCTTCGCCGATGACGAAGCCATCGCGGCCTTTGTCCCATGGGCGGGAGGCGGTGGCGGGGTCGTCGTTGCGGGTGGAGAGGGCTTTCATGGCGGCGAATCCGCCTACGCCGAGGGTGCTGATGGCGCCTTCCGCGCCGCCGGCAATCATGATGTCTGCGTCGCCGTATTTGATGATGCGGGCGGAGTCGCCGATGGAGTGCGCGCCGGTAGTGCAGGCGGAAACCATGCCGTAGCTGGGGCCGCGGTAGCCTTTGAGGATGGTAACGTGGCCGGAGATGAGGTTGATCAGCGAACCGGGAATGAAGAAGGGGTTGATTTTGCGCGCGCCGCCTTCGATAACGGCTTTGCCGGTGGCTTCGATGCTGGGCAGGCCGCCGATGCCGGAGCCGATGTTCACGCCGATGCGGTCTTTGTCGAGATTGGCAACGTCGTCGAGGCCTGCGTCGGCGATGGCCTGTAGGGCGGCGGCGATGCCGTAGTGGATGAAGGCGTCCATGCGGCGGGCTTCTTTGGCGCTGATGTATTGGCCGATGTCGAAGTCGCGCACTTCGCCGGCGATTTGGCTGTTGAGGTCGGATGCGTCAAAGCGGGTGATGCGGCCGATGCCGCTTTTGCCGGCCAGTAGGTTATCCCATGCGGTCGGGATGTCGTTGCCGACGGGGGATACCTGCCCGAGGCCGGTGATGACTACTCTTCGCTGACTCATATAAATCTGCTCGCTGTGGAATCGTTTGCGCCTGTTCGGCGGCGGGTTGAATGAGAAACGACCCCTGTGTGCAGGCAAGCCCGCGCGCAGAGGCCGGAATGTGTCAAAGCCGCTTATCAGCCCTGATGTGCATTGATGTAGTCGATGGCAGCCTGAACGGTGGTGATTTTTTCGGCTTCTTCATCGGGGATTTCGCAGCCGAACGCTTCTTCCAAAGCCATCACCAGCTCGACGATGTCGAGGGAATCGGCGCCCAAATCGTCTTGGAAGGAAGATTCGTTTTTCACTTCGTCAACGGTTTTGCCCAGTTGCTCGGCAACGATTTCTTTCACTTTTTGTTCGACATTTGACATATTCGTAAGTCCTTGTTTAAAGCCTTGCGGCGGTGGTTAATGTAAAACTTAAAACGGGCACATTGTACCCGATTGGTTTAGAGTTTTCCATCTAGTTTGACGCCCCGCTGCGGGTATCCGCTTGGGCGGGGCATGAGGCGCGGGCATCTTAGCATGGCGGCGATTTTGCCGACAAGCGCATTTTCCTTCAGCTTTTCCTGTGTTTAACCTTTGTCATGGCTTTTCCGCGCCTATGCTCTGCTGCAAAAAGCGCAGCACGCAGGCCAGCTCGGCGGCGGTTTCTTCCTGCGTGCCGTTGCCGGTGTGGCCGCCACCGTCGGGGGCGTAGAGCCAGGTGCTTGCGCCGCAGCCGCGCAGTTTGGCGTAAAACTTCAAGGCGTGGGCGGGGTGGACGCGGTCGTCGGACAGACTGGTGGTAATCAGGGCGGGCGGGTAGCTGAGGCCGTCTGAAAGATTGTGGTAGGGCGACAGGGCGGCGAGGTGAGGGCGCATTTCGGGGTCGGCAGGGTCGCCGTATTCGTCGATCCAACTGGCGCCGGCGGAGAGTTCGGTATAGGCGAGCATATCGGTGAGCGGCACTTCGCACACCAGCGCGCCCATGCTTTGCGGTTCGCGCACGAAGGCGGCGGCGGCAACCAGGCCGCCGTTGCTGCCGCCCTGCACGGCAATGCGTTCGGGCGAACTCATGCCGCGCGCGGCCAAATCGCGCACCACGGCCAGCAGATCGTCGGCGCTGCGGTGTTTGTGCCTGCCCTGCGCGGCGGCGTGCCAGTGTTTGAACTCGCCACCGCCGCGCACGTTGGCAACGACAAAAGCATTCCCCTGTTCGAGCCAGTGGCGGCCGATGCTTTCGGGGTAGTGCGGCGGCTCGGGTTCGCCGAAGCCGCCGTAGGCGTAAACCAGCGTCGGCGTGTCGGGCGCGGCGGTTTTGCCGACGTGGAAATAAGGTATCCGCGTGCCGTCGGCCGACTCTGCCCAAAGCTGCTGTACTTTGATGCCGTCTGAAACAAACTGTTCGGGCTGGCGGCGCAGCACGCTCAGTTCGTTGACGTGCAAATCGAGGGCAAACAGGGTGAGCGGGGTGGTGAAATCGTCGGCGGCCAGATAGAGCACGTCGCCGCCCCAGGGCTGGTCGGTGATTTCCAACGCGCCTGCGGGCAACTCGGGCAGGCTTTGTTCTTCCCATGTTTTGCCCGTCCATTTCCACGCTTTCAGACGGCCTTTCACGTTATCCAGCAGCGACACGGCGATAAAGCGTTTGGTGGTTTCCACGCTGTCCACCGCCTGCGTGTCGGAAGGCTCGAACAGCAGCGCCGCCTCGCCCAGCACGCCTTTGTTCAGCTTCACCGCCACCAGCGCGCCCGCCGGATAGCTTTGGTTTGCCCGCTGCCACGGCTCGCGCAGTTGCACAAGCAGCTGGCCTGCGGTGTAGCCGACGATGTCGCAGTCGCGCGGCAGTTTGAGTTTGACGGTGCTGTTGTCGGGCAGCACCTGGTAATAGTCTTTGGTGAAAAAGCCTTCCGCCGCTTCGATCAGGTCGACGGGCGAACCGAGGCCGTCGAGGTAGCGCCAGGCGTTGGCCATCATCCAGTTTTCCGCTACCTGCAACACGGGCAGGCCGTCTGAAAACGCCTGACCGCGTTCGAGCAGCCACACTTGGCGCGGATAGCCCGATTCGGTGAGCTGGCGTTCGTCCCAGGCGGGGCAGACCCAGACGCTGTTTTCGTCGCGCCACGAAATATGGTTTTTGCCCGCCGGAAAGTGGAAGCCGTTTTCGACGATGCGCCGCCCGGCCAAATCGAATTCCAGCGTGTAGGCCGCGTCGCCGCCCGCCGCGCTCAGGCTCAACAGCACGCGCAGCGGCTGTTCGACATAGTGCGACACGCCGTCGAGATAAACATCGTCGCCCAAAATTTCGTCGAAATCGGCCACGGAAAACAGCACTTCCCAATCGGGCAGACCGGCGCGGTAGGAGGCGGCGGAGCAGACGCGGTAGACGCCTTTGGGAAAGTCTTCGCTCTGGTAAAAATGGTACATCCGCGCGCGGTGTTCCTGGCAAAACGGAATCTGCCGCTCGTCGCGCATGGCTTGGGCGATGTCGTCGCGCAGGGCGCAAAAGGCGTCGTCGTTGGCAAAGCGCGCCAGCGTTTCGGCATGGGCGGCGCGGGTGAAATTCTGTGTGGCGGGGTCGGAAAGATTGTGGAAACGGGAAAACGGATCGTGTTGCTCGGGCATGGTGTGAGGCCGTCTGAAAAGAAGAAAAGGGCGCGATTATAAACAAAAAGGCCGTCTGAAACGTTTTCAGACGGCCTCTGCGCTTGATGCACAATCAGCGGGGCGTACAGCTTTTGAACAGGATTTCGTCTTTCGGCGAAGTGATCATGATGGGCTGCTTGCGGTAGGTTTTGGTGCTCATCTCGCTGGTGCTCAGAGTGTAGCCGCCCTCGTCGATGAAGTAAGTGTCTACATTGTCGGAGCGGTCGAGGTTGATGTCCATGGTGCGGTTGCGGCCGTTGATGCGGGCAACGGCGTAGTTGGGCATGCCTTGTTTGTTAAAACCGTAGGTCACGTTGATGCGTTTGCCCTGCTGGCAGTGGTAGCTGACGGTTTTTTTGCTGACGGTGGGATTGCCGGTTTCGGCCATGGCGGTGCCGCTGAAGGCAACTAGGGAAGACAGTACGACGGCAGACAACAGTTTCATATGTGTATCCTCAATAAAGTAGATTGGATGAAAATCCTTTGCGGCAGACACCCGCCGCAAAAGCGCCGCCATACTAAGGCTTTTTCTGTTAAAAAAGCAAAGGTATTCGGATAATTTCTGTAAACGGAAAAACATGGGACGATAGCTTTTAACACAGACAGAGGCCGTCTGAAACCGCCCGATGCCCTACGGAACGGGGCTTCTTCCCGTTTCCCCGCCGCAGCGTTCAGACGACCTGTCTTTCAAAAATACGGAAAAGCGCGTAAAATCCGCGTAAATTTTCTTTATCCGCAGGCAGATTCAACTGCCTGTTTTTTATCAGGTAAAAAACATGACCGAACAGCACAATCCCGCCGAAGAAGCCCATATCGACGAAAACCAAATCATCGCTATCCGCCGCGAAAAACTCAACGCCATCCGCGCCGAACGCATCGCGTTCCCCAACGATTTCAAACGCGACAGCTTCGCTGCCGAGCTGCATGAAAAATACGATGCCTTAAGCAAAGAAGAACTCGACCCGCAGGCAATCCCGGTAAAAATCGCCGGCCGCATGATGCTCAAACGCGCGATGGGCAAGGCCAGCTTTGCCACCGTGCAGGATGCCACCGGCCAAATCCAGCTCTACATCAACAATCAGGGCGTGGGCGAGGCGGCGCACGAAGACTTCAAACATTGGGACATGGGCGACATCGTCGGTGCGGAAGGTACTTTGTTCAAAACCAACCACGGCGAGCTGACCGTGCGCGTCTCCAATATCCGCCTGCTCTCCAAATCCCTGCGCCCGCTGCCCGACAAACACAAAGGCTTGGCTGACCAAGAGGCGAAATACCGCCAGCGTTATGTCGATCTGATTGTGAACCCCGAATCGCGCGACACCTTTATCAAACGCAGCCGCATCATCCAAACCGTACGCAACTATATGGTGAACGAGCGTTATCTCGAAGTGGAAACGCCGATGATGCACCCGATTCCCGGCGGCGCAACGGCCAAACCTTTCGTAACCCATCATAACGCGCTGGATATGCCGCTGTATCTGCGTATCGCGCCCGAGCTATATCTGAAACGCCTAGTGGTGGGCGGCTTGGAGCGCGTGTTTGAAATCAACCGCAGTTTCCGCAACGAGGGCATGAGCACGCGCCACAACCCCGAATTCACCATGATGGAATTTTACGAAGCCTTCTGCACCTACGAGCGCATGATGGAAATGACCGAGGGAATCATCCGTGCCTGTGCACAGGCCGTCTGCGGTACGGCCAAAATCAGCTACAACGGCAAAGAAGTCGATTTGGAAAGCCCGTTTGAGCGTTTGACGATTTTGGAAGCCATCAAAAAATACAATCCGCGCTACACCGACGAGCAGCTTTTCGACGAAGCGTGGCTGAAAAAAGAAATCGTGCGCCTGGGCGAAAGCCTGCCGCCCGCGCCCGGCATCGGCAGCCTGCAACTGGCTCTGTTTGAAGGCTGCGCCGAAGGCAAACTGTGGAACCCGACTTTCATCATCGATTATCCGGTGGAAGTGTCGCCGCTGGCGCGCGCCTCCGACACCAAGCCCGGCCTGACCGACCGTTTTGAATTGTTTGTCGTCGGCCGCGAGCTGGCCAACGGCTATTCCGAGTTGAACGACCCCGAAGACCAAGCCGCCCGTTTCAAAGCCCAAGTCGCACAAAAAGACGCGGGCGACGACGAAGCCATGCACTACGACGCCGACTACATCCGCGCCATGGAATACGGCCTGCCCCCCACCGGCGGCAGCGGCATCGGCCTCGACCGCCTCGTGATGCTGCTCACCGACGCCCAAAGCATCCGCGACGTGATTCTGTTCCCGCAGATGCGGCCGGAGTAAGGTTTGCCGGATGCAAAGGCCGTCTGAAAGCCCGATTTGGGTTTTCAGACGGCCTGATTGCCCTCATCAGACAATAAATATGAATTCCGACAACATCGTATTTGAAGAATTTGAAAACAACGGCACAGTCGGCCAACTGTGCCGGTTTTCCGTATCTAATCGGAGATATATCACCCTATTCGCATACGGAGCAGCATTAACACAAGCATTTCTCGGACAATTTGACCAAGCCGCACAATTTGCTGAAACCATTTCAATAAACACCAGCTACCAAATCAAGTTTTTCGGCGAGGACTACTGGGAGCAACAAGCATACGAATCCCTGTATGCCACTCCGCAAGACGGCCTAAACTTCACCTTCCGCGATATTACACAGCTCGAACAGCGGCTGATGGCAGTCGTTAGTGCACACAGCCGCACATATTGTCCTGATATTTACTACTTTCAAAGATGCACATATTCAGATTGATCCAAATAAAAGGGTGGGGCATACACTCGGATCATGTGGTTCAGGAACTGAAGATAAAGATACAGATGGAAAATAAATATGAAAGAATCTATGACTTATGAATTGATGAAATTCAATAACCACATCAAAGAAAACTTTGACTGGTTAGACTTTCAAATTACATCACTTAATTTTACAAGACTAAATATTATTGTTAGTGATGATCCTAGTTATTATTTCAATTATGAAATCGATTTATATGGAGTTAAATATTTATCTGGAAATTTAACGTGGACTATTGATATTGATGAAAATCCTTGTGTTGTTGAAATTATTGATGATATAGATTCAAATACTCTACCAAGTTTACAAGAAAATTGTTTTTATTTAAGGTTTAATAATACTGACTTAGATACACCATCATTCATTATTATGGCTGAAAATATTGTTATTTCTTATGAAAAAAAATATTTTAGCCAGCTGTAACCTGTATAAAGCTTCTATAATTCCCGAAACCAAACCTTTGGCACGGATGTACGCCCGTATGTATAATGCCCGCCAAGATCATTTGGTCGAATTTGAAACGCTTTTCCCCGACCATACCGAATTTTTCATTTTGAAAAAAAGGTCATGCCATGCAAATCAAAACTCCAAAATCCACCAGATATGACATAGAAAACATCCGTATCGCCCCCAATGCGAAAGAACTGAAAACACAGTCTGTCCGCTTCCTCCGCCAAGCATTCGATGCAAGCAAAAAAAACGGTACAGTCAAACAAACTACAGCCAGAAAACCGTAGTGCAATCTCCATACGATTATTTCAAAGGCCGTCTGAAAGCCCGATTTGGGTTTTCAGACGGCCTGATTCACAATGCCACCCGGCCGAGAGGCCGTCTGAAACCCGTCTGCAAAAAAAGTAGACGGCTGCCAACCCCGAAGGACAACCAATGCACAAACGCCGCATCATCGTCGGCATCAGCGGCGCCAGCGGCTTCCAATACGGCCGCGCCGCCCTCGAAATCCTGCGCTCCCTGCCCGATGTCGAAAGCCACCTGATTGTCAGCAAAGGCGCCGAACTCACCCGCGCCCTCGAAACGCCCTACGGCAAAGACGACATCTACGGTCTCGCCGATGCCGTCCACGCTATCGGCAACCTCGGCGCGCCCGTGTCCAGTGGCTCGTTTCCCGTGCACGGCATGATTGTCGCCCCCTGCTCCATGCGCACGCTGGCCGCCGTCGCCCACGGTTTTGCCGACAACCTGCTCACCCGCGCCGCCGACGTCACCCTCAAAGAGCGCCGCCACCTCGTGCTGATGGTGCGCGAAACCCCGCTCAACCTCGCCCATCTCGACAATATGCGCCGCGTCAGCGAAATGGGCGGCATCGTCTTCCCGCCCGTACCCGCCCTCTACCACCGCCCGCAAAGCGCCGAAGAAATCGTCGCCCACAGCACCGCCCGCGCCCTCGGCCTGCTCGGCCTCGACATCCCCAACAGCCCGCAATGGACGGGCGGAGCGGCGGATAAGGCCGTCTGAAACCCGCTTTCAGAAACGTCATTCCCGCGCGGGCGGGAACGGCCTCCCAGCCCTCAAACCCCATACAAAACATACAAACGCCCCTTCCCTCCGACAAAGCCCAACCATGAAACGCACCCTCTCCGCCGCCGAAAAAGGCCGTCTGAAAAACCATTTGCGGCGTGGCGGCCTCATCGCCTATCCCACCGAATCCTGCTACGGCCTCGGCTGCCTGCCGCGTCATGCCAAAGCACTCAGAACGCTCGTCCGCCTCAAACGCCGCCCGCAGCACAAAGGCATGATTGTTATCGGCGACAGCCTTGCCCGCCTGCGCCCGCTGCTGCGTCCGCTGCCCGAGTCCGACGCGGCCGCGCTGCACGACATCTGGCCGGCGCGCGAAACCTTTCTGCTGCCCGCCGCCCCCGACCTGCCGCCGCTGCTGCGCGGCAAAGGACGCGGCAAACTCGCCGTG
>CAMURX010000047.1 GCA_947097615.1 uncultured Neisseria sp.
TGTTACCTATGTCTTCGTACGGGTGTTACCTTTGTGTCCGGTCTGTACACTTTGGCGCAGGGGAGGGGGTTTGGTGCGCGACGGGGTTGGCGGTTTCAAAAACGGTATCCGGCGTAGGCAGCATTTCGAGTTTTAGTTTGGCCGACGCTGCTTTGAGGCCGTCTGAAAAGGGTTTCAGACGGCCTTTTGTCAAACCGTGCCGAGCAGCCAGCGGCGGAGTTTGTCTTCGTCTTCTATATAAAGAAGGGCGGTTTCGGCTGCGGCGGCTTGGAGGGTGAGGACGGTTTGGTGCAGGATGCCGTGGCGGAAGTAGTGGATTTGCCAGATGTCGTCGGGGCGGCTGTCGGCGAGGAGGGCGGCAAGGTTGGTGCAGGCGCGGCCGTTGACGGCGGTGATTTTGTCCTGCGGGCAGAGGGCGGCGTTTTCGGCGCTGCCGCCGTTGAGGATGTGGGTGAGGACGGCGTGGTCGGTTTTTTGCGTGAAACGGGCGCCGAGGTCGGCGGCGGGTTCGGGCGGGGCGATGGGTGCGCCGATAAGGCCGCCGCCGTGGCTGCGGGGCAGGGGGGCGTATTGCAGGCCGATGCCGACGGTGTGCAGGCAGTCGGCGAGGGGGAGTTCGTCTGTGGTGTACAAGGCCATCTGAAAGAAGTCGGCGAGGTCGAGGCCGGTGATTTCTTGGCAGCGGGTTTGCCATTGTTGTTCTTCTATGCCACGTTGGGTGGCGAGCCAGTCGCGGTAGAGTTGCCGCATGACGGTGTCGAGGGAGTGGGCGCCGCTGCTTTTTTGCCGGATGAGGAGGTCGAGGCAGAGGGCGGCGAGGGCGCCTTGCTGGTAGTAGCTGACGAGGGCGTTGGGAGCGTTTTCGTCGGCTTTGTAGTATTTGTGCCAGGCGGTGTAGGAGGATTGGGCGAGGGTTTGTTTCAGACGGCCTTTGTTTTGGCGTACGCGGGTGATGTTTTTGGCCAGGAGGGTGAGGTAGTTTTCAGGGGGAATGACGCGGCTGCGGGCGAGGATGAGGTCGTCGTAGTAGGCGGTGATGCCTTCGAATGCCCAGAGTTGTTCGGTGTGGTTTTCGCGCTCAAGGTTGTAGGGGGCGAAGGCGGCGGGTTTGACGGATTTGACGTTCCAGGCGTGGAAGTATTCGTGTGAGAAGAGGCCGAGCAGTTCGGTGTAGGCGGGGTTGGCGTCGGTAAGGCCGTGCGGCGGCAGGCTGTTGCGGTCGGCGTGCAGGGCGGTGCTGCTGCGGTGTTCGAGGCCGCCGTAGATGTTGTCGCCGAGGTGGAGGAGGAAGAGGTATTCGGCAAACGGGGCGGGCTCGGGGAAGAGGGCGAGCTGGGTTTCGCAGATGCGCTTTACGTCGTCGCGCAGGCGTTGGCGGTCGAAGTCGGGGTAGTGGCCGCTGAGGACGATGCGGTGGGGGATGCCGTGTGCTGCGAATTCTATGGTTTCGATGCGGCCGAGTTCGACGGGGTGGTCGATGAGTTCGCCGTAGGAGGCCGTCTGAAAGGTGTTTTCGCCGACGGCGGGCAGGGTGGTGGCGGTCTGCCAGTTTTCGGGCAGGTTTTCGAGGACGAGGGTTTGGGTTTCGTTCAGACGGCCTTCGAGGGCGAAAAGGAGGCAGGCGCCGTCGAAGAATCCGCGTTCGGCGGTGAGGTAGGAGGCGCGCACGGAGAGGTCGTAGGCGTAGACGGTGTAGCGGATGCGCCACTCGCCTTCGAGGGCTTCGGTCTGCCAGGTGTTTTTGGCGGTTTGCCGCAGGGCGGCGGGGCGGCCGTTGTGTTCGGCGTGTATTTCGACGATGTGGCGGGCGAAATCGCGGATGGTGTAGCTGCCGGGCACCCAGTTGGCGAGTTTTAACACGGCGGGGGTGTTGTCGTTTTGGGTGAAGGTGAGGGTGATGTGCCAGTAATGGGCTTTGGGTTCGGGGCTGAGGGTGTGGGTAATCATGATGAAAATTTAATGGCTCAATAGGATTGGGCAATGTTAAAAATTAATTGATTGGTGTCAAATCATAAATTAGTTAAAATCTATAACCTTGTAAAGTGTATGGGAATTTAGTGTAAAGATTGCCGCTTTTCCTTGATGGCGGACTTCTTTTCCTCTTTCCGGCCATTATGGCAGCGTGCAAACAGGCTGCCAAGCGGCAGATTCCCGGTATGCTTGGTTCGGCAAAACGGCCGTCTGAAAAAGGCGGCCGGAGCAAATTGATGGAAAAACGGCTTTGCGCGGCGGGTTTTGGCGTGCCGCAGAATCGACCGGATTTATTTTCCGTGTTTAATGGAGACTTTCATGGAAGCGCAAACTTATAACTACAAAGTGGTGCGGCAGTTCGCCGTCATGACTGTAGTTTGGGGGATTGTGGGCATGCTGGTCGGCGTCATCGCCGCCGCGCAGCTTTTCTGGCCCGCACTCAATCTGTCTGAAATCGGCCCGTGGTTCCACTTCGGCCGCATCCGTCCGCTGCATACCAATGCGGTGATTTTCGCCTTCGGCGGCTGCGGTCTGATCGGTACGTCTTACTATGTGGTGCAGCGTACCTGCAACACCCGTCTCTTCGGCGGCTGGCTACCCGCATTCACGTTTTGGGGCTGGCAGGCCGTGATTCTGGCCGCCGCTGTCAGCTTCCCGATGGGTTGGACGCAGGGTAAGGAATACGCCGAGCTGGAATGGCCGATCGATATTCTGATTACGCTGGTGTGGGTGGCCTATGCCGTGGTGTTCTTCGGCACGATTGCCAAACGCAAAATCAAGCATATCTATGTGGCAAACTGGTTCTATGGTGGTTTTATTCTCGCCGTCGCCCTCTTGCACATCGTCAACAACCTCAGCCTGCCGGTCGGCCCGATGAAATCGTATCCGATTTATTCCGGCGCCATCGATGCGATGGTGCAGTGGTGGTACGGCCATAACGCCGTGGGCTTCTTCCTGACCGCAGGCTTCCTCGGCATGATGTACTACTTCGTACCCAAGCAGGCAGGCCGTCCCGTTTATTCCTACCGCCTCTCCGTCGTCCACTTCTGGGCGCTGATTTTCACCTATATGTGGGCGGGTCCGCACCATCTGCACTACACCGCGCTGCCCGACTGGACGCAGTCTGTCGGCATGGTTTTGTCGCTGATTCTTTTCGCACCCTCCTGGGGCGGCATGATCAACGGCATCATGACTCTCTCCGGCGCGTGGGGCAAACTGCGCACCGACCCGATTCTGAAATTTCTCATCGTTTCCCTGTCCTTCTACGGTATGTCCACCTTTGAAGGCCCGATGATGTCGATCAAAACCGTCAACGCCCTGAGCCACTACACCGACTGGACGGTCGGCCATGTACACGCCGGCGCGCTCGGCTGGGTGGGCTTCGTGACCATCGGTTCGGTCTACTACATGATTCCCCGCTTGTTCGGCCAAAAAGAAATGTACAGCACCAAACTCATCGACGCGCACTTTTGGGTCGCCACCCTCGGCGTCGTCCTCTACATCGCCTCGATGTGGATTGCCGGCGTGATGCAGGGTCTGATGTGGGGCGCGCTCAACGAAGATGGCACGCTGACCTACGCCTTCGTGGAAGGCGTGAAAGAAAGCATGCGTTTCTATGTCATCCGTTTTTCAGGCGGCCTTCTCTACCTGAGCGGCATGTGCATCATGGGCTACAACGTTTACCGTACCATCATGAACGGCAAACCGGTTGAAGCGGAAATCCCCGCCGTGGCCGAAGCGCAGCACCATTAATATAAGAAAGACGGACTACCAAAAATGAAACTGCAACAATTAGTCGAAGAAAAAGTCGGCGTCCTCATCGTGTTTACCCTGCTGGTGGTCAGCGTGGGTCTGCTGATCGAAGTCGTCCCACTGTTCTTCTCTCCGGCGGTTACCAAACCGATCGAAGGAGTCAAACCTTACAACGCCCTGCAAGTGGCCGGACGCGACATCTATGTGCGCGAAGGCTGCTACAACTGCCACTCGCAGATGATCCGTCCCTTCCGTGCCGAAACCGAACGCTACGGCCACTACTCCGTGGCCGGAGAATCGGTTTACGACCGGCCCTTCCAATGGGGTTCCAAACGCACAGGTCCCGATTTGGCGCGTGTCGGCGGCCGCTATTCCGACGAATGGCACCGCATCCACCTGCTGAACCCGCGCGACGTCGTGCCCGAGTCCAACATGCCCGCCTTCCCCTGGCTGGCGCGCAACAAAGTCGATCCGGCACAGGTTGTCGCCCACATGAAAGGCCTCAAAGCTTTGGGCACGCCCTACACCGACGAAGAAATTGCCAAAGCTCCCGAAGAGCTGAAAGACAAATCCGAATTGGAAGCGGTAATCGCCTACCTGCAGGGTTTGGGCTTGGCCTTGAAAAACGTAAGGTAACACCATGGACGTTAACTGGGCGCGCAGCCTGTTTACCGTAGCGGTATTCGTCAGCTTCATGCTGGTTCTGTACATCGTTCTGAACAAGCGCAACAAAACCAACTACGACGAAGCGTCGCGCAGCATCATCGACGACGACGACACCCCGCACGGCAGCGGTAACGACAACGACAGTCCCGCCCGTTAACCCGTGGCACGGAGCTAAAAACAATGAACACAACATCCCATTTCACCAGTGATTTCTGGAACTACTACATCATCGGCATCATCGTCCTCAGCTTTATCGGCCTGATTTGGCTTCTGCTGTCGCAGAACAAAGTCAAGCCTCTGCCCAAAGGCGAAGACGTCAAAACCACCGGCCACGACTGGGACGGCATCGAGGAATACAACAACCCCATGCCCCGCTGGTGGTTCTACCTCTACATCCTCACCTGGCTGTTCGGCATCGGCTACCTCGCCCTCTACCCCGGCCTCGGCGACTTCAAAGGCCTGCGCAACTGGACCAGCGTCGGCGAATACCGCGCCGAAGTGGACGCGGCCAAAGCCAAATACGGCGCCATCTACGCCAAATACGGCAAAATGTCCGTAGAAGACACCGCCAAACAGTCTGAAGCCCGCACCATCGGCAAAAACCTGTTCGACACCTACTGTATCCAGTGCCACGGCTCCGATGCCAAAGGCTCGCGCGGCTTCCCTAACCTCACCGACGCCGACTGGCTCTACGGCGGCACTCCGGAAAAAATCCAGGAAACCATTACCAAAGGCCGCACCGGCATCATGGCCTCCTGGGGGCCCAAACTCGGCGAAGAAGGCGTGAAAGACGTTGCCAACTACGTCCTCTCCCTGTCCAAACCCGAAGAACAATACGACGCCGAACGCGCCGAACGCGGTAAAGTCCTGTTCAACGGCCCGCCCGCCAACTGCTTCACCTGCCACGGCGACAAAGGCCAGGGCGTCCGCGGTCTCGGCCCCAACCTCACCGACGATGTATGGCTGTGGGGCGGCACCCAGAAAGCCATTATCGAAACCGTCACCAACGGCCGCCACAACCAAATGCCCGCTTGGGAAGGTTTCCTCGATAAAGACAAAATCCACCTGCTGACCGCCTACGTTTGGGGCTTGTCGCACAAAGACGGCAAAGCGCTGAAAACCGACAGCGAAAACGAACTGGGCAAAAAAGCCGCCGCAGCTGCCGCGGCCGAGCCGAAAAAAGCCGAACCCGCACCTGCTCCTGCCGCAGCCGCTCCCGAAGCCGCCGCTTCCGCCCCTGCCTCAGAAAGCAAACCCGCGGAAACCGCCGCCGCCAAGCCCGAACAGGCCGCCGCGCCTGCGGCCGACGGCAAAAAAGTGTTCGACGGCCTGTGCTTCGGCTGCCACGGCGCGAACTCCGCCATTCCCGACACCCCGCGCATCACCCACAAAGACGAATGGGCGCCGCGCATCAAAAAAGGCAAAGACACCCTGTTCAAACACGCCATCGAAGGCTTCACCGACAAAGGCATGATGCCCGCCAAAGGCGGCAACACCGCCCTCTCCGACGACGAAGTCAAAGCGGCCGTAACCTATATGGTGAACGAATCCGGCGGCAAATTCTAAACACCGCCCGAAGGCAAACAAAAAAGGTATGCGCAAAGAGCATACCTTTTTTCTGCTTTAAGGCCGTCTGAAAGCCTCATTCCCGGCTTTCAGACGGCCTTTGGGTATTCGCAAATCAGTCCGTTGGCGCTGTCGGCGTAACAGCAAAACGGTTGAAAAGGGGCGTAAGTAACAAAATGGAGGCTAAGTCTAAGGCTTAACCGATAAATAATCATGAATAAACATAATCTTATTCTTTCCACTCATCCCGTGATGACACGCCAAAAGCCGTTTCATGTCCGAGAACGTGCCGTCAAGCAGATTGGTCGTATTCGGAATGCACAAATCAGGATAACGCTCAAACACAAACAAGTAAGCCAAATTCCGTAATACGCACTCCTGATGTTCTTGTGTGTGTAATGCGATTTTCCCGTTTCGATGTTAAAGGTGCGTTCGTTCAGATAGCTTTGGTACTGCTCAAACCACGTTTGCAGATTACGTTCAAAATCGGATTGCCTACTGTTTTTCAACGTCAATGCCAACCGCCATAGCGCTTTGCCCGCATCGGTTTTCGGGTTGCGCGTCAAATAGCGGCTGACGGTTTTAACCTGATGAAACTGGCACAGCTGTACGAGAATGTCGTCAAACATCTGCGGCGGACCGCATCTGCCGTCGCAGACAGCACTTGGGGATTGAGCCGCTTGCCGCCGTCAAACTGCCTGCCGCAGGTGTGGCATTTGTAGCGTTGTCTGGCGTTTCGGCAGCCGTTCTTTTTGATTTGTTTTGAGCCGCAAAAAGGGCATTTTTTGTGTTTAAAGCCTTTGAACCTCTTTAAAGCCTTATGGGATAAGGCTTGCGGGAATTTTTAGCCTCCATTTTGTTACTTACGCCCCCAAAGACAAAAGGCCGTCTGAAACCCGGAATCGGGTTTCAGACGGCCTTTACGTTTCAAACCTGTTTAGAACGACATTTTCAGGCTGCCGTAGAAGGCGCGGCCGGGTTCGTTATAGGTTTGCGCGCTGGCATTGTTGGCACTACGGTAGAGCTGTTTGTTGAACAGGTTGTTGATACCGACGCGGGCGTTGAGGTTTTTGTTGAAACGGTAGCCTGCGTTGATGCCGACCAGACCGTAGGGGCTGACGGTGTGGCTGGTCAGTTTTTCGTAGCTGTCCTTGTTGTTTTCCACAACGCCGCGCGATTGTTGCTTGCCGTAGTAGGTGACGTTCAGGGCGGCGTCGAATTTTTCGTTCGGCTGCCAGTTCAGGCTGCTGTTGACGGTGTATTTCGGAATCACCGACAGCGGGTTGCCTGTGTCTTTATTCACCGATTTGCGCATATAGGTGAAGTTGGTCGTCCATTTCAGCGTGCTGTGCAGCGGCAGGGTCAGGTTGCCTTCGAAGCCTTCCACCAAAGCCTTGCGGGCGTTCGTCCAGCGGTAGAGGTGGTTGCCCAAATCACTGATGGCGACAGGTTCGTTGCCGGCAACGATTTTGTTGCGGTAGTCGTTGTGGAAGTAGGCCAGCGATGCCAGATAGCCGTTGCGGGCGAAATCGAAGCCGATTTCTTTGTTCAGGCTGGTTTCGGGTTTCAGGTTTTCGTTGCCGATCAGGTAGCAGCGGATGGTGCTGGGTGTGCCGACTTTACATCCTTGGCCGCGCGTGTAAAGGATGTAGTTGGGGTTGCTCTGATACAGGTTGGGCGCTTTATAGGCGCGGGCGACGCCGCCTTTGATGTTCCAGCCGTCGCCGATTTTCTGCACGAAGTTGAGTGCGGGGCTCCAGTTGCCGCCCGATTTGCTGTTGTGGTCGAAACGCAGGGCGGGAATCAGCTGGGTGCCGCTGCCGAAGTTGATGTGGTCTTCGACATACAGGGCGAAGTTTTTCTGGCTGTTTCTGCTCGCGCGGTTGGTGCCCAATCCTGCGAAGACGTCGGTTTTGCCTTGGTCGGTAAAGCCCTGTGTCATCGAACTTTGGTCGTCGAGTTGGTCGCGGATATATTCCGTGCCGACGGTAACGACATGATTTCCGCCCAGTTTGAACGGGATATTGGCTTCGGCGGCGAATCGGCCGGTTTTCAGGGTGCTTTCGGTAAAGCGTTTGGGCGACTGGTATTGGCCTTCGGGGCCGCCCATCAGGCCTTCCACCAAATGTTCGTTTTCGGTGCGGTCGAATTGGGCAACGATTTTGGTGTCGCCCCAGCTCCAAACGCCTTCGTGGGTCAGCGCGTTGCTGATGCGTTTGAGGCGGGCGGTTTCTTCGCCGTAGAGCGATTTGGTGAAGTCGTTGGGGTTGTTGTTCTGGTTGTCGCCAGCGTAGATATTGCCCTGACGGCTGTACATGGTGTCCCAAGTCAGTGTTTGTTCGGGCGTGATGCGCCAGGCGAGGCGGCTGGCGAGGTCGCGGTTGCGTACGCCGTCGCGGCCTGCGCCGAGTGTTTCGCTGCGCACCAGACGCGGCCCGCGTTGGACGTAGCTGACCACGGTCGGGTTGATGTCCGCCGCGTCGGCGTCGGTTTTGTTCAGGCTGCCGTAGAGGCGGAAGCCGACTTTGTCTTGGACAACGGGGCCGCTGACGTTAAAGCCAATGCGGTTGGTTTTGCCTTCTTTGCTGTCTTGCGGGCGGTTGGTAAACAGGTTCAGCGAGCCGTGCCATTCGCTGCTGACTTTTTTGGTGACGATGTTCACCACGCCGCCGGCCGCGCCTGAGCCGTAGCGGGCGGCTGCCGGGCCGCGCAGCACGCTGATGGATTCGATTTCTTCGGGCGGCACCCAGTTGCTGTCGCCGCGCGTGTTGCGCTCGCCGCGCCAGCTGTAGCGCTCGGCGTTGCGCGAGGTGACGGGGCGGCCGTCGATCAGGATTAAGGTGTTTTCCGGACCCATGCCGCGGATGTCGATCTGGCGTTTGTTGCCGCGCTCGCCCGAGGCGGTGTTGCCGGTGAGGTTGGCGCCTGGCATGGTGCGCACGATGTCGGAGATGTCGTTGACCGCAGGGCGAGTTTCCAAATCTTTAGCGGTGATGCGCGACACGCCCAGCGATTGTTGCAGCTGGCGCTGGGCGCTGACATAGACGGTTTCCAGTTCGCCGCCTTCGTCAGCGGCGGTGTCGGCCTGCGCAAAAGCGGCGGCAAGCGCCAGCGGCAGCACGGCCAGGGCGGAACGGGGGAAAGAATGGTGTTTCATCGGAGCTCCTTAAAATATTATGTAAAGCAAAATTTACAAAGACGGACTATAAAGGACAGGCAGCGCCGCTGCCAACCAAAACAGGAACAAATCACATTATTTCCCCCTGCTGTCGGCAGAATGCAACAAGGCCGTCTGAAACGGCATACGCGGGAAAGCGGCCGCGCCGCGCCATGGCAAACGGATTATTTGCTATACTCCTCGCTCTGCAAACGACATACTCTATGGAAAACACCGTCATGAACATCCGATCCGCCGCCCTCGCTGCCGCCGTCCTCCTCGCGCTGGCCGCCTGCGACACCAAAGTCAATAACCCGCAATCCGCCGACGCGCCTGCTGCCGCTTCCGAAGCAGCCTCCGAAGCGCCCGCTCCCGCCGCCTCGGCACAAACGCTCACCAGCCGCGACGGCGCGGTCAGCATTGCCGTTACCGGCAATTTCCAAGACCAAAGCGGCAACGCCGGGCTGCTGCCCGAAGGCACCAGCGCCGAAGAAGTGACGCTGCTGCAACGCGACGAAGACGCTGACATCACGCTCTCGGTTATCGATTTGGGCAAACCCGCCAAACCCGCCAAAGAATACTATGCCGGTTTGACAAGCGCCTTGCAGGCGGCGGGTTTGGCCGACCTGAAAGCGGGCGCGGCCACCGAAAACCGCATGGACTATTCCTTCACCCAGGCCGACGGCAGCAGCGAAAACTGCATCGCCATCTACCATCCCGAAAATCTCTACACCGTCTGCGCCAACAGCGCCACCGCGGGCAACGCCCGTCTGGCCGAAGCGCTCAAAGACGTGAAGCTGCTGAAAAAGGCCATGTAAGGCCGTCTGAAACGCCAAAAGGCCGTCTGAAAAGTTTTCAGACGGCCTTTTTGTCTTTGCGTACGGATGCGGGTTCTTACAAAAAGCCGATAATCAGCGACGTCATGGACAGCGATTTGCCGACGATTTCGTCGTTGAAAAATTCCAGCGGCTCTTTTTCGCCGCGCAGGGCGAGGGCGTAGAGCAAGGGATAGAAGCAGCGGCGGTCGTGCAGCGCCTGACGGATGGCGACGGGGTAGTTTTCCTCGTCGAGTAGGCGCTCGTAACGGCGGCCGCTTGCCCATTTGTTAATCAGCTCGCGCGCCAGATCCGCCCACGGATAGGCGTTGCCCGGGCGGTCGGGGTGCTGCCAGTCCTGCAACTGCGGATTGGAAACGGTGTGGCCGGTGGCGACAACAAGCACGCCTTCTTTACGCAGCGGCGCGAGTTTGGCGGCCAAATCGAAATGTCCCTGCGCGTTCAGACGGCGGTCGAGGCTGAGTTGGACGACGGGAACGGAAGCGTCGGGAACCAGGCGTTTGAGCACCGTCCATGCGCCGTGGTCGATGCCGCGCTGCGTGTCGGCCTCCGCCCCCAGCAGCGTGCAGACGCGTTCGGCCAGCTCCGGGCTGCCTGCGGCGGGATAGCGGACTTCGTACAGCTCGGGCGGGAAGCCCGAAAAATCGTGCAGGGTGGGCGGCTCGGCGGCGGCGGTGACGCGGCTGCCTTCCGTTACCCATTGCGAAGAAACGCACAGCACGGCGCGGATTTCGCCGTCGAACTCGTCGAGCAGCTCGTCGCCGTAGTTTTGCCACTCTTCCGTGTAGGCATTGTCGCGCACGGCATTGAGCGGGCTGCCGTGGGCAACGAAGAGTACGGGCAGTTTCATAACATTCTCCTGTACGAAGGGGCGCAGATGATAGGCTGCGGCGGCGGTTTGGGCAAGCGCGCGCTTTCAGACGGCCTGCCGCAGCCTGTATAGTGAGTCAAAATAAAAAAGATACAAGGCAGCAAGCCGCAGACAGTACAGGTAGTACGACAAGGCGCAGCAACGCCGTAGATTTTTTATTTTGGCTCACTATACAATGCCGCGTTTTCCGACTGACGGCACACACGAAAGACCCCATGA
>CAMURX010000048.1 GCA_947097615.1 uncultured Neisseria sp.
CACCGAAATGCTCAAACAAGCCGTGCGCGACCTCAAAAAAGGCCGCCAACCCGACTTGGACGCGCCCTTGGGCGTAACCACCGAAATCAAGCTGCACAGCCCCGCCCTGCTGCCCGAAAGCTACTGCCCCGACATCCACGAGCGTTTGGTACTCTACAAACGCCTTGCCACCTGCGAGAGCGAAGGACAAATCAACAGCATCCACGAAGAATTAGTGGACAGATTCGGACTGCCCGAGCAGCCCGTCAAAACCCTGCTCGACAGCCACCGCCTGCGCCTGACCGCCAAAGCCCTCGGCATCACCGCCATTGATGCGTCCACCGACGCGCTCACGCTTACCTTCGGCAAACACACCGTCGTCGAGCCTGCCGATATTATTTTGCTGATGCAGAGTAATAAAAACTACCGCATGGCGGGGGCGGACAAATTGCGCGTTTCCGCCGTGATGGAAGACATCGAAACACGCATAAAAACCGTGCGCGCGGTGATACAGAAACTGTCTGGGAAATAAGCGTTTTCAGACGGCCTTTTATGATTTTCAGACGGCATAGTAGGCCGTCTGAAACCAACCCAAACCGACACGGCAACCCAAGGGAAAACCCATGACCGTCCACACCTACGAACACAAATACCGCCTTGCCCAAGCCTTCGAGCGCCGCTGGAAAAACGAAAAGCGCGAAGAAGCCGAAGCCAAAACCTTTTGGGACGAATTTTTCCGCATCTTCAACCTCGACCGCTACAAAACCGCCAGCCTCGAATACGCCGTCAAACACCACCGCCAGAAAACCACCAAATTTGCCGACGTTTTCTGGGTAGGCAGGCTCTTGTGCGAACACAAATCCGCCAACAAAGACCTCGACAAAGCCTTTGCGCAGGCCGCAGGCTATGTGGACGAAATCCGCCGCCACAATCCGGAAGACGTGCCGCGCCATGTCATCGTGTGCGACTTCGCCACCATGCGCCTTTACGATTTGCAGGCCGACACGCGCATCGATTTCCCGCTCGAAGACTTGCCCGAGCAGATTAAAAACCGCAATTTCGACTTTATGGACGGCATCGGCCGCGACCTCAAAGCCGCCGAAGAGCAGGCCAACATCGAAGCCGCCGATGCCGTGGGCAGCCTCTACCAAGCCTTTCGCGCCGATACCGCCTACAACGAACACGCCCTCAAACAATTCATCATCCGCCTTTTATTCTGCTTTTTCGCTGACGACACCCTGATTTTCGACAAAGGCCAGTTTGAAGACTACCTGCGCCGCCACACCAAAGAAGACGGCAGCGACACCGGCAGCACCCTCAACCAAATCTTCCAAGTGCTCGACACCCCGCCCGACAAACGCCCCGCGCGCATGAACAGCGAGCTTAAAGCCTTTCCCCATGTCAACGGCAAACTGTTTGAACACCAGATTGACGAATTTTATTTCGACGCCGAATTGCGCCAAAAGCTGCTCGAATGCTCGCAGCGCGACTGGGCGAAAATCAGCCCCGAAATCTTCGGCAGCCTGTTTCAAAGCGTGATGGACGGCAGCGAACGCCGCGCCGCCGGCGCGCACTACACCGAAGAAGCCAATATCTTAAAAGTCATCGACAGCCTGTTTATGAACAGCCTGAGCGCCGAACTGGCCGCCGCACGCAAAAGCGGCAAAGCCCAACGCCGCAAGCTCGCGCAAGCGCTGCACGAAAAAATAGGCCGTCTGAACTTCCTCGACCCCGCCTGCGGCTGCGGCAATTTTCTGGTCGTCGCCTACCGCGAACTGCGCCGCCTCGAAGACGAAATCATCGGCGAGCTTTTTGCCGAAAACCAGCTGCTCGACATCGCCACCATGCAGCGCGTCCACATCGGCCAATTCCACGGCATCGAGCTGGACGAATACCCCGCCCAAATCGCCAAAGTCGCCATGTGGCTCACCGACCACCAATGCAACCTCGCCACCGCCGAACGCTTCGGCACCACCCGCCCCACCATCCCGCTCACCGACAGCGCCGAAATCATCAACGCCAACGCATTGCACACCGAATGGCCGCAGGCCGATTACATCTTCGGCAACCCGCCGTTTATCGGAAAAGCCTACCAAAGTGCCGCGCAAAAAGCCGATATGGCCGCCATTGCAGGCCGTCTGAAAAACAGCGGCGTATTGGATTACGTATCCGCTTGGTATCTCAAAGCCGCCGACATCATGGAACATAGTCACCAGCAATCAATCACCCCCCCCCCCCGATAAAAATTTACAATCCGAAATTCAGACGGCCTTTGTTTCCACCAATTCCATCTGCCAGGGCGACCAAGCCGCCACCTTATGGCAGCCCCTGTTTGAACGCGGCATCCGCATACAGTTTGCCCACCAGACCTTCCAATGGCAGAACCAGGCCAAAGGCGTGGCTGCCGTGCACTGCATCATCGTCGGCTTCGCATTCAAACAGCCCGACAGCCCCACGCTGTTCCGCTATCCCGACATCAAAGGCGAAGCGCAGCCGCAGGCCGCCCGCAACATCAACGCCTATCTGATTGATGCCGACAACGTTGCTATTGAAAAAAGCAACATTCAAATTACTAACGAAACTGGAATCTGCTTCGGCTCAATGCCCAACGATGGCGGCCATCTGCTGCTTACACCCGAAGAAAAAACCGTCCTGCTCGAAGCCGAACCCTTGGCCAAGCAATACATCCGCCCCTTTCTCGGTGCGGAAGAATTTCTCAACGGCAAACAACGCTGGTGCTTATGGTTTGACGGTTGCGATCTGGAACAGCTCAACCGTGATTTGAAAAAAATGCCGCAAGTGGCGCAGCGTATTGAAAAAGTGAAAACCGCACGTCAGGAAAGCAAACGTGCTGCCACCCAAAAACTCGCCGCCACCCCGCACCTGTTCGGCGAAATCCGCCAGCCCGCAAGCGGCAACTATCTTGCCATTCCCGAGGTTTCATCAGAAAAACGCAACTACATTCCCATCGGCTTTCTCGACAGCAACAGCATTGTCAGCAACAAAATCTATACACTTAGCAGCCCCACGCCGCTTTACCATTTCGGGCTGCTAATGTCCGCCATGCACAACGCCTTTATGCGTACCGTGGCAGGCCGTCTCGAAAGCCGCTACCAATATTCGGCGGGCATCGTGTACAACAACTTCCCCTTCCCCTTTGCCGCGCAAACGCCGTCTGAAAGCAAAAACGGCAGCGCACCGCCCGCCGCCGAACAGAAAGCCCGTGCCAAAATCGAAGAGGCTGCACAAAAGGTGTTGGACGTGCGCGAACAATACCGCCAAGCCGCCGTCAAAAAAGGCAGCACGCCGCCCACCCTCGCCCAACTCTACAACCCCTACACCGTCCACCCCTATCCCGACCTGCTCAAAGCCCATCAGGCGCTGGACAAAGCCGTCGACGCCGCCTACGGCTACACCGGCAAAAACGACGACGCCGACCGCGTGGCATTCCTGTTTGATGTGTACCGGCAACACCAAACCGCCACCCCCGAAAAAAAACCGCGCAAAAAGGCCGTCTGAAACCGTAGGCGGCGTCGAGTTCGGTTTGCAAGCGCTCGGACAGTTGGCCACGTTGGTTTTGGTAGTGCCGCCAATACATGCCCGGCGTGAAGCGGCAGGTCTGCGCGGCTTCGCTCTGGATGATGATGAGCTGGCTCAGCACAAAGGCGGCGGGGGCGTTTGGGCATGGTCGCTCTTTCGGGTGTTTTGCTTTTCAGGCTGCTTTTGCGGTTTGGCAGGCAGCCTGAAATGTATCGGCCGCTGTGTTTGCTCTCCCGCTTGTATTCCGTCGGGGCATAAACGGGGAAGGGAGTCAGATCCTCGGCAGGATTGGCGGTTTCAGACGGCCTGAAAATAGATACAAGTATCCGGCCTACGGGATGTTGCTTTGAGGCCGTCTGAAATTTGTCGGGCAACAGCGTCTCCTTCCGTTCGCGGAGGAAGGTTGAGTGGATGCGCGGCAGGTTCGGCTGTTTCAGACGGCCTTTCGGCCGAGATCGGCCGTCTGAAAACCGCAGACGGGGTTTCAGACGGCCTCTTCCTGGCCGTTGAGCTGTTTGAGCAGTTTGTCGGTTTTGTCGGGGTCTTCGTTGCGCAGGATGCGCAGGATGTCTTGTTCGAGGCGGTCGATGCTGCTGTGGATGACGATGTCTTTCACGGCCAGCAGGTTGTTGGTGTTCATGGAGAAGCTGCGCAGCCCCATGCCCAGCAGCAGGCGGGTGTAGAGGGTGTCGCCGGCCATTTCGCCGCAGAGGGAGACGGGTTTGTTCATGCGCTGGGCGGTGCGCAGGATGTGGGCGAGCAGGCGCAAAACGGCGGGGTGGGCGGGCTGGTAGAGGTAGCTGACGGCGTCGTCGCCGCGGTCGACGGAGAGGGTGTATTGGATGAGGTCGTTGGTGCCGATGGAGATGAAGTCGGCGTGTTTGAGCAGGCTGGACACGGTGAGGGCGGCGGAGGGGATTTCGATCATGCAGCCGGTCTGCACGCTGCCGAAGGTTTCGCCGCATTCGGTGAGCTGGCGGCGAGCGGTGTCGAGGTGGACGTGGCATTGTTTGAGTTCGGCCACAGAGCTGATCATCGGCCACATGATTTTGACGGGGCCGAGGGCAGCGGCGCGCAGGATGGCGCGCATTTGGGTGCGGAACATGACGGGCTCGGCCATGCACAGGCGGATGCCGGTGAGGCCGAGGGCGGGGTTGAGGCTGCCGTTGGGCGTGCCGTTCTGGCCGAACCAGCGGGGGTTTTTGTCGACGCCCAGATCGACGGTGCGGATGGTGAGGGGTTTGCCTTTGAGTTTTTTGACGATGGCGGAATAAACGGCAAACTGTTCTTCTTCGTCGGGCAGGGTGTCGCGGTTGAGGTAGAGGTATTCGCTGCGAAAGAGGCCGACGCCGTCGCCGCCGAGGGCGTGCAGGGCTTTGATGTCGTCGGCGCCTTCGATGTTGGCCGAGAGTTCGATTTGGATGCCGTCGGTGGTGGCGGCGGCGGTTTTTTTCAGTTTGCCCAGTTCGCGCTGTTTGCTTTTGTAGGCGCGCAGGCGGCGGCGGTATTCGGCGATGACGAGGTCGTCGGGGTCGATGATGAGGACGCCGTTGATGCCGTCGACGATGACCCATTCGTGTTCGCTGATGAGGGCGCGGGCGTTGGAGAGGCCGATAACGGAGGGGATGTCGAGGCTGCGGCCAAGGATGGCAGTGTGGCTGGTGGGGCCACCGGCGTCGGTAACGAAGGCGGTGACGCGCTGTTCTTTAAATTGGACGGTGTCGGCGGGCGAGAGGTCGTGGGCGATGAGGATGGTGTCGTCGAGGAGGTTGGCGTCGAGGTTGAGCTCGTTGCCCGTGCCGATGAGGTTGTTGTGGATGCGCTCGGCCACTTGCAGCATGTCTTGTTTGCGCGCCCGCAGGTATTCGTCCCCGATGGCGTCAAACTGGGCCGCCAGGCGGTCGGTTTGGATTTTCAACGCCCATTCGGCGTTGATTTTCTGCTCTTCGATGATGTCGGCCGGTTCGCGCGACAGGGTGACGTCGGTGAGCAGCATCAGGTGCAGGGAGATGAAGGCGCCCAGTTCGGTGGGGGCGTTTTCGGGAATGGTGCTGCGGATTTGTTCGAGCTGGCGGCGGGTGGTTTTCACGGCGGCCTCGTAGCGGGCGGTTTCGCCGTCGATTTCGTTTTCCGCCAGGTCATACTGCGGCACTTCTCCGCGTCCGCGCACCAAAAGATGGGCGCGGCCGATGGCGATGCCTTTGCCCGCCGCCACGCCGTGCAGCACGATGCCCATGTTTATTCTCCTTCGCCGAAGTAGTCGTTAATCAGCGCGGTGAGCGCCTGCATGGCGGCCGCTTCGTCGGCGCCGTCGGTTTCCAACGTCACCATGCTGCCTTTGGCGGCGGCGAGCATCATCAGTCCCATAATGCTTTTGCCGTTGACGCGCTGCCCGTTGCGCGTTACCCAGACTTCGCAGGCAAACGGCGAGGCCGTCTGAACGAATTTGCTCGACGCACGGGCGTGCAGGCCGAGTTTGTTGATGATTTCGATGTCTTGTTTGAGCATGGTCTGGGATTTCCTATTCGGGGGCAGCGGTGAGGGCGATGATGCCGCTGACGGCCGCTTCGCGCACGGCTTCGGTAAAGGCGGCGAGGTCTTCAGCGGCGGCGGAATACTGCACGGCCTTCACCAGCATGGGGGCGTTGAGGCCGGTGAGGATGGCCACTTTCTGCGGCACGACGAGGCGGCGGGCGGCGTTGCACGGCGTTGCGCCGAAGATGTCGGCCAACACCAGCGTGCCGTGCGGTGCGGCCGTGTCGGCCAGCTCGCGCTGCAGGCGGGCGATGACGTCTTCGTGGTCTTCGTCGGGCTCGACGCCGAGCAGGCGGATGTGGGCAGGGATTTCGGGGAAAAAATGACCGGCCAGCTCCGTGTAGGCGCGGCCGAGGGCTTGGTGAGTGACGATAACGATGCCTATCATGGTGTGTTCTGTTCTGCCGTCCTGTTTCGCTTCGCCGGAGCTTGGCTTTCACTCCGTTGAAGCCTCGCTTTCAGACGGCCTTGTTGTGTAAAAGGCGGCATTATATGTGAAAGCGGTATCCCGCGGGCAGACACAGGCCGTCTGAAAACGGTTAGGCCGTCTGAAAACGCCGCCCGACAATGTCGGGCGGCGTTTTCAGACGGCCTTTGCGTATGCGGCGGGCGCGCTTTATTTCACGCCGAAGTTGGGCAGTACTAGGGCGCATTTGACGCGCTCGCCGCGCCGGTTGCGCCTGCTGCGGCCGGCGATTCTGCCGCAGGAGTCGCCGGCGTCCCTGCCTTTGTCGGCTTCGCGGCGCGGTAGGCGCTCTTCGCTGCGGGCGCTGTCGCTGCGGCGGCGGTTTTCAGACGGCCTCTGCGCGGCACTCTCCTGCGTGCCTTTGTCCCACCATTGCGGCTCGAAGCCTTCGATGCGTTCGACGGCAATATCGCTGCCGGTCAGCTCTTTAATGGCTTCAAACATTTTCTGTTCGTTTTCGTCCATCAGCGAGATGGCGACGCCGTCGGCGCCGGCGCGGCCGGTGCGGCCGATGCGGTGGACATAGTCTTCGGGCTGGGCGGGCAGCTCGTAGTTGATAACAAAGGGCAGTTCGGCAATATCGAGGCCTCGGGCGGCGACGTCGGTGGCGACGAGGACGCGCAGGCTGCCTTCTTTGAAGGCGGCGAGGGTTTCGAGGCGGCTTTGCTGGGATTTGTCGCCGTGGATGGCTTGGGCGGCGATTTCGCGCCGCTGCAAATCGCGGGTGACCTGGTCGACGCTTTGTTTGGTTTTGCAGAAGACGATAACCTGCTTGATGTCCAAATCGACGATGAGGCGTTCGAGCAGGTGACGTTTTTTGAAGGTGTCGACGGCGATGATGTGCTGTTCGACGTTGGCGTTGGCGGTGTTCTGCGCGGCAACTTCGACGAGTTCGGGCGCGTTCATAAAGTCTTGCGCGAGCTTGCGGATGGGGTCGGAGAAGGTGGCGGAGAAGAGCAAGGTTTGGCGCTCGCGCGGCAGCATCTGCATGATGGCGCGGATGTCGTCGATAAAGCCCATGTCGAGCATGCGGTCGGCTTCGTCGAGGACGACGATTTCGACTTTGTTGAAGTGGATGTTTTTCTGTTTGACATGATCGAGCAGGCGGCCGACGGTGGCGACGACGATTTCGCAGCCGGCGCGCAAATCGGCGGTTTGCTTGTCCATATTCACGCCGCCGAAGAGGACGGTGTGGCGCAGGGGCAGGTTTTTGATGTAGCCCTGCACGTTTTGGTCGATTTGGTCGGCCAGTTCGCGCGTGGGCGTGAGCACGAGCATGCGCACGGGGTGCATGGCGGGCGAGGCGGAGGTGGTGGCGAAACGTTTGAGGCGCTCCAGGCTCGGCAGCATAAAGGCGGCGGTTTTGCCGGTGCCGGTTTGCGCGGCGGCCAGCAGATCGTGTCCGGCCAGCGCTTTGGGAATGGCGGCGGCCTGGATGGGGGTGGGGTTTTCGTAGCCCTGATCGGTGAGGGCGGAAACGATTTCCTGCCCCAAGCCCAATGAGGAAAAGGGATTCATGGCGGTTCTTTCTGTTTTCAGACGGCCTCTTCGCCGCCTGCGTGATTCGGGGATAGTTTTGAAATAAATGACGGTTCCAAACGGCATAGGCCGTCTGAAAAAAATACAGCGTCCGACGTGCGGGCAAGGGCGCGCATTATGCCACAAAAGCCCGCCGCCGTTGCGCCCGCGCCTGTGCCGCAGGGCGGGGAAAAACGCAAGTTTTCCGCACAAACGGTTTGACCCAAATCAAAACAAACCACGTGTTACATTATTACAATGCGCGCAATTTTGCGGCGGCGCAGCCGCGAAAGGCCGTCGGAAAACAGTTTGCCTGCGCCGTTTTCCCTACCGATTCCTCTTCTCACACAAATCAGGAGCCGCTTCATGTCACCGTTCAAACTCTCCGCCCTCGCCCTTGCCCTCTTCGCCGGCCATGCCGCCGCCGACACCGCCGCACAGGCAGACAACATAGAAGAAAGCGAAGGCGTGGCACAAGTCACCGTCACCGCCAAAAACCGCAGCCTGCGCACGGAAAACCGCAACAGCTACGCCGCCTCCGCCCTGCGCTCCACCACCGGTCTGATTCTCGCGCCTAAAGACATTCCCCAGTCCGTTACCGTCATCACCAAAAAACAGCTCGAAGACCAAGGCATCACCACGCTGGAAGACGCGCTGAAAACCGCCACCGGCGTCAACGTTTTCCAATCCGGCGGCCGCACCCACTTCATGTCGCGCGGCTACTTTATCGAACAGTTTGAAGAAGACGGCATGGCCACGCAAATCGGCTCGCCTGGCGGCTTCGGCCTCGGCGGCCCCTACGGCGACCCGACCAACGCCACCGATCTGGCGCTTTACGACCGCATCGAAGTCGTGCGCGGCGCGGCCGGTCTGACCCAAGCCAACAGCGAACCGGGCGGCACGATTAACGCCGCACGCAAAAAACCCACCGCGCAGCGCCAAATCAGCGCCGACCTTTTGGCCGACCGCTTCGGCAAAATCAACGGCACTTTCGACGCCTCCGGCACACTCAGCGGCGAACACGGCCTGCACGGCCGCTTCGTCGGCTCCGTCACCCGCAACAAAACCTTCCGCGAACGCTCCGGCGGCCGCGATATCCTGCTCTACGGCGTGATGGAAAAAGACATCGGCGACAACGGCAAACTCACTTGGGGCGCAAGCCGCATCGACAAGAGCGAAACCCCCGACCTTGTCGGCCTGCCGCTTTATTCAGACGGCCGCGGCCTGCCGCGCAAACGCTATCTGGGCGCGGATTGGAACGAAAGCCGTCTGAAAAAAACCAACCTCTTCGCCGAATACGAACACTTCTTCAACGACAACTGGAAACTCTCCAGCAAACTCGACTGGCGCAAAACCGCCTCGGAAAAAGAATACTACTTCCTCGGCGGCATCAACGGCGAGGGCATCGGCACCGACGGCCTGGGCGCAACCTACAGCCACGACCGCTACGACAACGACTCGCGCCAATTTACCTGGCAGAACAACCTCACCGGCCGCTTCCAAGCGCTCGGCCGCAGCCACGACGTGTTTTTCATGCACAGCTTCTCCAAAGAAAAACACCACACCGTCAACCGCTGGCCCGACGACAGCCGCCGCTTCGACGCCGACAGCTTCAACGGCAGCGAAATTGCCAAACCCGACTGGGACGGCGCCGACATCAAAGCGCGCGGCGGCGACGGCCGCTACAAAACCCACGCCTTCGGCGCGGGTGTGCGCCTCAACCCCACCGAACGCCTGCACATCATGGCCGGCGGCCGCTACACCCGCTGGTACCGCTACCTGATTTGGGACAGAAACCTCAAAGACGGCACCCCGGGCACGGTTTACGAACTTAAACGCAACCGCTTCATCCCCTACGCCGGCGTTACCTTCGACCTCACCCCGAGCCAAAGCCTGTACGCCAGCTACACCGCCATCTTCAAGCAAACCATGAACCGCGACGAAAACGACAACCTACTGCCGCCGATTATGGGACGCAACTACGAAATCGGCTGGAAAGGCCAATGGCTTTCAGGCCGTCTGAACACCGCGCTGGCCGCCTATTTCACCGACAAAGACAACGAAAACTTCCGCGTCAACGCCCCCAAACCCTACTGGGTCGCTCTCGACCGCCGCAGCAGGGGCGTGGAAGCCGAAATCTCCGGCGACCTGAGCGAGCGTTGGAAAATCTTCGCCGGCTACACCTTCAACCGCAGCACCAACCGCAACACCATCCCCGGCGGCTTTGCCAGCCGCGAAAAAGGCTACGATTTCAGCACCCACACACCCAAACACATGCTGCGCCTCTACACCAGCTACACCCTGCCGACAGCAGGCAACAAATGGAGCGTCGGCCTCGGCATCAACAGCAGCAGCAAAACCTCCAACAGCAGCCGCACCCTCACCCAAGGCGGCTACACCGTGTGGAACGCCAACCTGCAATACCGCCCCAACGCGCACATGCAGCTCGGCCTCGCCGTCAACAACCTCACCGACAAACGCTACTACACCAACCAATACGGCCGCAGCTTCGACAGCGGCAACTTCTACGGCGAACCGCGCAACGTCCTACTCAGCTTCAAATGGAAAATGTAAAGGCCGTCTGAAAGACGCCTTTCAGACGGCCTGAAACGGCTGCGGCATACACAGGCCGTCT
>CAMURX010000049.1 GCA_947097615.1 uncultured Neisseria sp.
ACATTTATCTGGTTGCTACGGTTTTAAGGCTGGCTTGAATGTCAACAGACCCTAGTGATGAGTAGCACCTTTTTTGTCCTATATGCCCCATTCGGAGTTTTCAGACGGCCTCAAAGCATTTCGGGGGAAAGGCGGTCAGAGCATCGGTTCGGACGCGCTTTGTTACCGCCGTAGCGGTAACGGAAGCGGCCGCCGTTTTCGGCGGCGGGAATTTGTCTGCCGCGTTTGCCGGTGGGAAAAGACAGTTTCGGACAAAGGGCGGGGCGGTCTGCGGCGCAAAAAGGCCGTCTGAAAACGGGATGGGGGTTTCAGACGGCCTTTTTGCGTTCAGGTTCAGGGATGCGCCTGCCATTCTTCCATCAGGCGGCGCAGTTCTTCGGGGTGGTCGTGGCCGCTGTCGATGGCGGTTTGCAGCCATTTGCAGGCGATTTCGCTGTCCTGCGGCACGCCGATGCCGGAGTAGTGCAGGCAGGCGAGGTTGTATTGGGCGGTGGTGTCGCCCTGGGTGGCGGCCTGGGTGAACCAGCGGGCGGCCTGTTTGGCGTCGGCTTCGACGCCTTCGCCGTTGTAATACATCATGCCGAGGTTGGTTTGCGCTTTGGGATGGCCGTTGCGGGCGGCCATGGAGTAGTAGGCGAAGGCGCTTTCGAAATCCTGTGCCACGCCGATGCCGTAGTGGAGGGCGAAGCCGGATTGGTAGTTGCGTTCGAGCGACTGCTGGAATTCGAGCACTTCCTGGTTGTAGGCGGGGTTGTCGACGTGGCTGCGCGAGTCGAGCATCAGCAGGCGCTGCATGGCGACGAGGCTGCCGTATTTGACGGCGTGTTCGTAGTATTCTCGGGCTTTTTCGAGATCGGTTTGGATGCCGAGGCCGTATTGGCGGATGTCGCCGAGCAGGCAGAGGGCGTCGGGCTGGTTGTGGCGGGCGGCTTTGGCGGCGTAGAGGGCGGCTTTTTTGTAGTCGCGGCCGATGTGTTCGCCCGTCAGGTATTGTTTGGCGATGAAGGCGCAGGCGGCATCGTCTTCCTGACGCACGGCTTTGTTGATCCATTTCATGCCTTCTTCGACATCGGCGGGCAGGTAGCGGCCTTCGAGTAGGAGTTTGCCCAGTTCGGCTTGGGCGGGGGCGACGTCGGCATCGGCGGCGATGCGCAGATGGTAGAGCGCCTGTTTGTGGTTTTTCGGCACGCCCTGTCCGTGCAGGAACTGGTTGGCCAGCTGCCAGTGGGCGGACACGATGCCTTGCGCGGCGGCCTGCTGGTAGAGCCGGTGTGCGGCGGGCAGGTTGGGGACTTTGCTGTGCTGGTAGTGGCGGGCGAGGAAGATTTGCGCCTGGGGATGGTGGTTTTTCGCCGCCTGCTGCGCCCAGTAAACGGCGCGTTCGTCTTGTTGTTTTTCGGCGTAATAGTGCATGACGCGCACCTGCGCGTCGGTGTGGCCTTCTTCGGCCAGTGAGAGATAGGCGGGGATGACGGTTTCGACGGGGACGCCGTTGTCTTCGCGCAGGAGGGCGAGGTTGTAACGGGCGGGGGTGTGGCCGCCTTCGGCGGCTTTGCGCAGCCAGTAGGTAGCTTGTACGCGGTTGGGTTCGGTGCCCATGCCGTACTGCATGCAGCCGCCCAGTTGGAACGCCGCTTCGGCATGGCCGGCTTCGGCCGCCTTTTCCAACAGGGGCAGGGCGGCGGCGTAGTCGGTGGGCATGGCGGTGAGGTGCTGGCGTGCCTGCTGGAAGAGTGATTCGGCGTTTTCGGTCATGAACGTGGCGGGTTTATTGTTGTGTCTTTATGGCGGCGGATTTTAGCGGATAACCGGCTTTTTTTCCATCGGGAAAACTGTTCGTCATGTCGGCCGGGCACGCGTTAAAAAGGCCGTCTGAAAACCTGTAAAACGGTTTTTCAGACGGCCTTTTGTCAGCCGATTTCGAGCGGCGGGAAGGATTTGACCAAGTCGTCGATGGCTTTGACGCGGGCGAGGAAATCTTCCAGTTTGTCCAGCGGCAGGGCGCTGGGGCCGTCGCATTTGGCGCGGTCGGGGTCGGGGTGGGCTTCGAGGAAGAGGCCGGCGAGGCCGACGGCCATGCCCGCGAGCGCGAGATCGAGCACCTGCGCGCGGCGGCCGCCCGATGCGGCCGAGCAGGAATCACGGGTTTGCAGGGCGTGGGTGACGTCGAAAATCACGGGCACGTCGGGGTTGGCTTTTTTCATCACGCCGAAGCCGAGCATGTCGACGACGAGGTTGTCGTAGCCGAAGCTGCTGCCGCGTTCGCACAAGATAAGTTGGTTGTTGCCCGCTTCTTTGAATTTTTCGACGATATTTTTCATCTGCGAAGGACTGAGAAACTGCGGTTTTTTGATGTTGATGACGCGGCCGGTCGCGGCCATGGCCTGCACGAGGTCGGTTTGGCGGGCGAGGAAGGCGGGCAGTTGCAGCACGTCACACACTTCGGCAACGGGCGCGCACTGGTGGGGTTCGTGCACGTCGGTGATAACGGGCACGCCGAACTCGCGTTTCACGGCGGCGAAGATTTCCATGCCTTTGTCGAGGCCGACGCCGCGGTAGGAGTGGACGGACGAGCGGTTGGCCTTGTCGAAGGAGGCTTTGAAAACATAGGGAATGCCGAGTTTGCGGGTGGTTTCGACGTATTTTTCGCAGGCAAAGAGGGTGGAATCGAGGTCTTCGAGAACGTTGAGGCCGCCGAAGAGGACGAAGGGGGCGGTGTTGGAGACGGTGATGCCGTTGATGGAGACGGTCATGGCGTTTTCTTTTCGTAATGCGGGGACAAAAAACGGCGCGGGACGATGCCTGCGCCGCCAGTCGGACGGGTTACACCACGGAGAGGGCGTTAATGCTGTAGCCGCCGTCGACATAGGTAATCTCGCCGGTGATGCCGGAAGAGAGGTCGGACAGCAGGAAGGCGGCGGCATTGCCCACTTCTTCGATGGTAACGTTGCGGCCGAGCGGGTTTTGTTCGGCAACATGTTTGAGCAGTTTGCCGAAATCGGCGATGCCCGAAGCGGCCAGCGTTTTAATCGGGCCGGCGGAAATACCGTTGCAGCGGATGCCGTCGCGGCCGACGGAAGCGGCGGTGAAGCGGATGGCGGCCTCGAGGCTGGCTTTGGCCAAACCCATCACGTTGTAGTTCGGCACGGCGCGCACCGCGCCCAGATAGGAAAGGGCGACGACGGCGGCGTTGCGGCCTTTCATCATCGGGCGGGCGGCTTTCACCAGCGCGGGCAAGCTGTATGCCGACACGTCGTGAGCGGTGTTGAAGGCTTCGCGGCTGATGCTGTCAAGAAAATCGCCGTCCAGCGCTTCTTTCGGCGCGAAAGCGATGGCGTGAACCAGGCCGTCCAGGCCGTCCCACGCTTTACCCAAATCGGCAAACAGGGCGGCAATTTCGGCGTCGCTCTGCACGTCGCAGCGGAACACCAGCTCCGAACCGAGCTCGGCGGCCATTTTGCGCACGCGCTCTTCGAGTTTGTCCACCACATAGGTGAACGCCAGTTCCGCACCCTGTTCGCGGCAGGCGCGGGCGATGCCGTAGGCGATCGAGCGCTCGGAAATCATGCCGGTAATCAGGATTTTTTTACCTTGCAGAAAGCCCATTTGCTTGTCCTTATTGTGAGATTGTCAAAAAACGGGCGCGATTATAGCCGAGATTGCCGGGCATGGGAAAAGGCCGTCTGAAAGCTGAAAGAACGGTTTCAGACGGCCTTTTCAGACGGCCTGATGCGGCAAAAACAGTTACAATGCGCCCGCACCGCATAGTTTTCAGACGGCCTCAAACTGCCGCGCCAAGAGGCAGTGAGGCCGTCTGAAAACGAAGCTTCAACAAAGTTGCAACCGCATTCCTACCCGCGAAAGAATTGCCGTGAACACCGATGCCATCAACAATCTGGTCGAAGAAGCCGACGCACTCGATCCCAACAGCCGCCTGCTGCGCATGTTCGAAATCGAACCGCTCATCGCCGCAGCAGCAGACAGCCCGGAAAAACACCGCGCTTTTGCCCGCGTCTATGCCGCGCTCGGGCGTTACCAAACCGCCCTCACCCATTTTCAAACGACCTCCAACCGCAAAGACTCGCAAGACCGCGCCGATTTCGCCTACCTGAAAAACCTCGCCGAACACTACGGCGACGACAAACAGCCCACCGAACGCCCGCTGCCCGTTACCGCCGAACTCAAAGCCGCCCTGCCTCAGTTCAAATACTGCCCCGACCCGCTGGCATCGGGCATTTTCCGCACGCAGGAAAAAGCCGTCTCCTGCGACTGCTGTCGGCGCGACACTCACGTGTTCTACACCCACCCCTTTTACAGCTGCGGCGACATCAACGCCCTCTGCCCCGAGTGCATCGCCAGCGGACGCGCCGCCGAAGCATTTGAGGGCGCGTTTGTTATCCGCCACCACGTTTCGCAGGCAATCGGCAAAGCGCAGCAAGACGAACTCTGCCTGCGCACGCCGTCCTATTCAAGCTGGCAGGAAGCGCAATGGGCAGACCACTGCGGCGACTACTGCGCCTTTGTCGGCTATGCCGACTGGGAAGACTTGGAGCGGCAAGGCATCGCCGAGGGCATAGAATGGCTGGATTTCCAGCCCGAGCCCGAAGACCGCCCCTATATCCGCAACGGCGGCTCCATGGTCGGCTGCCTGTTCCGCTGTCTGCACTGCGGGCAGCACGTTTTGCACGTTGATTTGGACTAGGTTTGCCTGCCATCATTCTGGCGGCGGTGCTTTGGGATGCAAATCCGCTTCAAGCCGATTACCGGCACGCCCCGCCTGTTTCAGGCATCCCTTAACCCACCGCCACAAGATTCTCCATCATGCCAACCCACCCGCACAAAGCAGCCTGCTACCGCGCCATTGATGATTTTCTCGCCGCCTACCAAACCCGCAATATCGACCTGCTCGACAGCCGCTACGGCATCGGGGCGGAAGTGTTGGAAGAAATCGACGAAAGCGTTAGTTTCGCGCCGGATAAAACCCGGCTGCACATCTGCCCCCTGAGTGAAGCCGACCGCATCATCAGCGGCCAACCGTATCTCTATATGGACGAAATCGACGGCGGCTATCTGGTCGAATGCGCCCTGTTTCTGGATAACGAACACATCGGCTACATTATGGGCGAATTCAACCGCCAACCCGACGGCAGCCACCGCTTCCACTTCCAATATTTCAGCCTCTAACCCGCCAGAAAGGCCGCAGCCGCCACGCCAACCCCCGAAACAACACGGACACATCATGACCGCCCCCATGTACACCCTCATCGCCCTCGCCCTCATCCTGGCCAACCTGCCCTTCCTCAGCACGCGCCTGTTCGGCGTCAAAGCCCTGCCGCGCAAACACGCCGGACACCACCTACTCGAACTGGCCGCCGCCTTCGCTCTCACCGGCGCGCTCGCCCGCCTGCTCGAAAGCCGCGCCGGCAGCGTCCACTCGCAGGGCTGGGAATTTTATGCCGTCTGCGCCTGCCTGTTCCTCGTCGCCGCCTTCCCCGGCTTCGTCTGGCGTTATTTCTGGCAGGAGCGCGACAAACAGTAATCCCTTCTTTCAGGCCGTCTGAAAAATACAAACAAAGGAGAAAACATGGAAAACCCCAACATCGCCCAAGCCCGCCTGATCGTCGTCAAAGCCGGCTCCAGCCTCGTCACCGCCGAAGGGCGCGGCATCGACCAAGACGCCCTCAACCGTTGGGCATCGCAAATCGCCGCCCTCAAACAGCGCGGCATCCGCATCGTCTTCGTTTCCAGCGGCGCCATCGCCGAAGGCATCAAACGCCTCGGCTGGCCGCGCCGCCCCACCGCCCTCAACGAACTCCAGGCCGCCGCCGCCGTCGGCCAGACAGGCATCGCCCAAGCCTACGAAGCCGCCTTCCGCCCGCACGGCATCCACACCGCGCAAATCCTCCTCACCCACGAAGACCTCAGCAGCCGCACCCGCTACCTCAACGCCCGCAGCACCCTCAAAACCCTGCTGGACAAAGGCATCGTCCCCGTCATCAACGAAAACGACACCGTCACCACCGACGAAATCAAACTCGGCGACAACGACACCCTGGCCGCCCTCGTCGCCAACCTTATCGACGCCGACGCCCTCGTCATCCTCACCGACCAGCGCGGCCTCTACGACAGCGACCCGCGCAAAAACCCGCAGGCGCAATTCATCGCCTGCATTGCCGCCGACCACCCCGAACTCGAAAACATGGCCGGCGGCGCGGGCAGCGGCATCGGCACGGGCGGCATGTACACCAAAGTGCGCGCCGCCAAACGCGCCGCCTTGGGCGGCGCCGCCACCGTCGTCGCCTCCGGCCGTGAAGCCGACGTCCTCCTGCGCCTGGCAGACGGAGAAAGCATCGGCACGCTTTTCACCAGCAGCCAAAACCGCATCGCCGCCCGCAAACAATGGCTGCTCGGCCACATCCGTCCCGCCGGAAAAATCACCGTCGACGCCGGCGCCGTAACCGCCCTTGTCGAAAAACACAGCAGCCTGCTGCCCGTCGGCTGCACCGCCGTCGAAGGCAGCTTCCACCGCGGCGAACTTGTCGCCATCTGCAACGCCGACGGCCACGAAATCGCCCGCGGCCTCGCCAACTACGGCAGCGGCGAAACCGAACGCATCCTGAAAACCCCGTCCGAACACATTGCCGCCAAACTCGGCTACGTCTGGGAAGAAGAACTCGTCCACCGCGACAATATGGCGCACTGGTAAATCCACCGTGCAAAAGGCAAGAGGCCGTCTGAAAAATTGTTTTTCAGACGGCCTCTCTCCTGTCTGTCTCCCTTCAAACTTGCGGACTGAATAAAAGGCCGTCTGAAAACGTGTTTTCTGCTTTCAGACGGCCTTTTGTTCCAAACAGGCATTCAGCGGTTGCTGCCCGCCACCATGTCGAGGAGGAAGAGGCGGCAGTCGAGTTTGCCGTTGTAGAGGGGGATTTTGCGTTTGGGGGTGAGGCGCATGATTTTGGGCATGTCGCGGTCGCCGGTGAACATGCCGATGCGCCAGCCTGCGTAGTGTTGTTTGAGCCAGCTGCCCAGTTGCGGGTAGAGGGCGTGCAGGGTTTGGATTTCGGCCAGGCGCACGCCGTAGGGCGGGTTGGAGAGCATGATGCCGTTTTCGCCGTTGGGGCGGGCGTCCTGTGCGTCGCAGGTGGCGATGTCGATGAACATGTCGGCTTCGGCGGCGAGGGCGTTGGCGAGGGCTGCACGGGTCATGGCGCGGTCGTTGTCGCTGGCGGCGATGCTTGCAGACGGCCTGTTTTTGATTTGGGCGCGGGCTTGGGTTTTGAGGTCTGCCCATAGGGCCGGGTCGTGCTTGGCCAGTTTTTCAAAACCGAAGCGGCGCATGAGGCCGGGGGCGCGGTTGAGGGCGATCCAGGCGGCTTCGATGGCGAGGGTGCCGCTGCCGCAGAAGGGGTCTTGGAAGGGCTGTGTGCCGTCGTAACCGGCAAGCAGGAGGAGGCCGGCGGCGAGGTTTTCGCGCAGGGGGGCTTCGCCGGTGTCTTGGCGGTAGCCGCGTTTGAAGAGGGCTTCGCCGCTGGTGTCGAGGAAGATTTGCGCGCTTTTGTCGTCGAGGAAGAGGCGGATGCGGAAGTCGGGATTGTGTTTGTCGACGGAGGGGCGGCGGCCGCTCTGTTCGCGGAAGTGGTCGCAGAGGGCGTCTTTGGTTTTGAGGCTGACGAAGTCGAGGCTTTTGACGGCAGCGCGGCGGCCTTCGCTGTGGACTTTTATGGTGTGGCCGTCTGAAAACCATTCGTGCCAGGGGATGTTGCGGGCGAGGCGGTAGATGTCGTTTTCGCTGCGGTATGCGCCGTGGGCGAGGCGGACGAGGACGCGGGAGGCGGTGCGGGAATGGAGGTTGGCGCGGTAGATTTGTTCGAGGCCGCCCCGGCAGGACGCGCCGCCGTCGGCGGCTTGGATGTGTGTGCAGCCTTGGTCGGCGAGTTCTTGTGCGAGAACGGTTTCGAGGCCACGCGGGCAGGTGGCGAAGAGGGTGTAATCGGTCATGGGACGGGTTTTCTGTGGCGGCGGGTTGCCAAAACGTTATCCCCGCTAGGGCGGGGACGGCCTGTGCGGCGGGGGTTATTGGGCGGCGGTGACGTGGATGCCTGCGGGTTGGCCGTTTGCGTCATAGAGGATTTCGCCTTCGGACACTTTTTCGTGGCGCAGGATTTTGGCGAATCTGACGGGGCGGCCGTTGCGGTAGGTGACGGTGTAGCAGGAGGGTTCGCCTTGTTTTTGTACTTCGCGGGCGCGCTCGCTGCTGATTTCGTCATAAAAGACGACGGGTCGGTTGCGCTGTTTGGGGTAGACGATGCCGAGGTAGTGGCGGGTTTCTTCTCCGTCGTGGGCGTCGGCGGACGGGGTGAAACCGAGAAACAGGAGCAGGGCGGTGAGGAGTGTTTTTTTCATGGCTGTTGCCTCTTACAGGCCGTCTGAAAGATTTTAACTTCGTTGAAGTTTGGCTCTCAGACGGCCTCTGAATGACGGGTTACATGCCTTCCATCAGCATGGTGTCGATGCAGTCGCACAGGGCGTGGACGAGGAGGATGTGGGTTTCCTGGATGCGGGCGGTGCGCGGGTGGGGAACGTTGAGCAGGATGTCGTTGTCGCCCAGCATGGCGGCGATTTTGCCGCCGTCGCGGCCGGTAAAGGCGAGGATGCGCATGTCGCGCTCGTGTGCGGCTTTGACGGCTTCGATAACGTTGGCGGAGTTGCCCGAAGTGGAGATGCCCAACAGCACGTCGCCGGGGCGGCCGAGGGCGCGGACTTGTTTGCTGAATATGTGTTCGAAACCGTAGTCGTTGCCGATGGCGGTGAGGGCGGAGGTGTCGGTGGTGAGGGCAAGGGCGGCCAGTTCCATGCGCTCTTTCTCGAAACGGCCGGTGAGTTCGGCGGCGAAGTGTTGGGCGTCGGCCGCCGAGCCGCCGTTGCCGCAGACGAGGATTTTGCCGTCGTTCATCAGACATTCGAGCAGCATTTGCGCAGCGGCGGCAGCGGGTTCGGCCAATACTTCGGCAGCCTGCCGCTTGGCGGCTATGCTTTCGTCAAAATGGGCGCGGACGCGCTCTTCCAATGTGGTCATGGGTTTATCCTGTGATGTTTTGCAGCCAGACGGGGGCGGCGTTTCCTTCGATCAGCACGGCGTCGATGCGGCAGGTGCGGCCGCGTTTCGGGTGCTGTTGCAAATACAGTTCGGCGCTTTTTTGCAGCTTGGCGAGTTTGGCCGGCGTGATGCTGTAGGCCGCGCCGCCGAATGCTGCGGATTTGCGGTATTTTACTTCAACAAACAGCAGCACGCCGCCCGATTCCATAATCAGGTCGATTTCGCCGTGCGGACAATGCCGGTTGCGCTCGATCAGGCGGCAGCCCTGCCCTTGCAGAAAGGCCAGCGCCGCATCTTCGGCGGCCTGCCCTTGGGGATGGTTCAGGCGCATTCGTTTTCCCGAATCAAAGGTTTTCAGACGGCCCGAATGTTACGGGACAACGCCTTCTGCTGCAAACAGGCCGTCTGAAAGCTACAATGCGCCGTTTCCCCACGGACGAAAACCATGCTGCAAAAACACCTGCAAAAAGCCGCCGACAGCCTCGAATCCGCGCTATATGTCGTCGCCACGCCCATCGGCAACCTGGCCGACATCACCCTGCGCGCGCTGGCAGTGCTGCAACACGCCGACCTTGTCTGCGCCGAAGACACGCGCGTCACCGCCCGCCTGCTCGCCGCCTACGGCATACAGGCCAAGCTTCTCAGCGTGCGCGAACACAACGAGCGGCAGATGGCGGAAAAAATCGTTTCCGCCCTTTCAGACGGCCTTATCGTCGCCCAAGTGTCCGACGCAGGTACGCCCGCCGTGTGCGACCCGGGTGCGCGGCTGGCGGAGCACGTCCGTGCGGCCGGTTACAAAGTTGTCCCCGTGCCCGGCGCTAGCGCAGTGATGGCTGCCCTCAGCGCGGCGGGCGTCACCGAGTCCGACTTTTATTTCAACGGTTTTCTGCCGCCGAAAACCGCCGAACGCAACAAGCTGTTCGACGCATGGCAGGCGGCGGATTATCCCATCGTGATGTTTGAAACGCCGCACCGCATTGCCGACACCCTCGCCGACATGGCCGCCGCCTTCCCGGAACGCCGCCTGACACTGGCGCGCGAGCTGACCAAAACCTTCGAAACCTTTTTGTGCGGCACGGTAAACGACATTCAGACGGCCTTGCGCGAAGACGCCAACCAAATGCGCGGCGAAATAGTATTGATCATCTACCCCGCCGCGCGGGAAAAAACCTCTGAACTGTCTGACGCCACCCTGCATGTGCTCCGCATCCTTGCCGACGAACTGCCTACAAAACAGGCGGCAGCACTGGCTTCACAGATTACGGGCGAAGGAAAAAAAGCGCTGTATGAGGCCGCACTGGTTTTGAAGCAGCGGTGATTTGGGAGTTGGATGTTGTTGCCTCTGCATTACGTGAAATGGCGCAGAGGGAAGAAGCCCCCTACCACCGTACTCGTCTGAGTTGAACCCAATAGAAAAGGTGTGGGCGAACATTAAACGGCATCTGGAAAAGTGATGTCCGACTGTTTGTTTTTTGAACAATTTTTATATTGGATATTTTTGTTGGGGCTTAGGGTGTGTTGACATTCAACTTTTGAAGCGGATTTTTCGGCATAAAATGGCAGA